>JADGPY010000103.1 GCA_017882205.1 Chitinophagaceae bacterium | reverse complement strand
TTAGAACTGGCCTTTTTTCACCATATCTTCTATCCTATAATTCCATTTAAATTGTTCGTCACGGTTAATACTATGATTGGTCTCGTTGTCATATTGCTCCTGGAGCCTATCACATTCCTCGTAGGATTGATCAAAAAGGGAGCTCATCAGCTTTTGATAATTATCTCTCGTGAACTTAGCTTTAGCAACAGCATTAATAAAATTCTCTGCGCTAACCTGGGTGATATCAAAATGATGCTGTTCATGCAGCAAATGGTAAGCTGAGCCTATCCCTGGTTTTTTCCATGAACTTTTTTTTGAGAAAAATGTGTACACCCCAATATTTAGATAGATTACCCTGCCCTCAATTTTTATATCAGCATCAAAAGCATAACCGGAGGCTGTAACCGCTTCTCCAAAATGATGATTGTCAGGAACACCTTGAAAATCATTCCAGGTTAATGGCCTGCCTGGATGATAATAGATTGTATCGCTTATCGGTTTTGTGATCTTGTCTTCCATAAACACATTAACCAACACCTTTTGTGCAGAACAAACATTAAATCCAAATAACATTGAAAATAAAATCAGGATATTTTTAACCATACACGTTTTTCACAATACAAAATTGCTTAGAAGAAGCGATATAAAAAGTTAAAGAACCGCTATTTTTCCCGCTTCGCTCGAAAGGGTTGAAACGGAAGGCTGTCTGAACCTTTAATCAAGGGAATCAAGGTTCAGACCTCTTCCACATAATCCAAATCCTTCCCAAAAGTTTCTTCTGTAAAGTATGTGCAAATTACAGATACTACCATGATGATAACACCTGTAATTAAACCGCTGCGGGTATAACTAAAATAATGTTGCAGCCAGTTAAATAGTAGTAACATCAATACAAGTGAACCACGAACCATATTAGGAACTGTTGTTGCTGCAGTGGCACGTAGATTTGTGCCGAATTGTTCTGCACCCATAGTTACAAAAACCGCCCAGAAGCCGGTACCAAAGCCAAGACCTGCACATATCATGTACATTGTACTACTGCTGCTGGCTGGGCCTTGCATAAAATATGCGGCTATGGCTATGGCAGTTAATCCATAAAAAATATACAATGTTTTTTTCCTGCTTTTTAACCATTGACTTACAAATCCCACCAATACATCTCCAATTGAAATGGCAACGTATGCAAACATGGTTGCCTTTCCTGGAATGATATCATCAGTCATTCCCATATCTTTTGCAAACTTATTTGAAAAGGCGATAAGAATCCCGATGGCATACCATGTTGGAAGTCCGATCAATATTGCCAACATGTATTTCCTGAATCTCGTTCTGTTGGTAAAAAACATAAAATAATTGCCTCTGGCAAGAGGGGATGCCTGGAGACTCTTATACATTCCTGATTCAAATACGCTAATTCGGAGGAACAACAGCAGGAAACCTAATCCCCCTCCTATAAAATAACATTGCCTCCAAAAGAACTTCTGTGAAATAAAGTAAGCAACTACGGCACCGGTAAGTCCTATCCCCGCAACCATAGAGGTGCCAATACCCCGTTTTTCTTTAGTCAATAATTCCGAGACCAGGGTGATACCAGCACCCAGTTCACCTGCCAGGCCGATACCGGCAATAAATCTTGCCAGTGCATACTGAGGAACAGTTTGTACAAACCCATTCGCAATATTGGCTAAAGAGTATAATATTATTGAGCCAAACAAAACGCTTAGCCTGCCCTTCTTGTCGCCCATGATTCCCCAGATTATGCCACCAAGAAGCAACCCGATCATTTGAATCTTAAGGATGAATTCACCCATCTTATTATAATCCTCCACGCCAAGCGACTTAAGGCTTGGTATGCGTACTATATTAAATAACAGGAGATCATAGATATCGACAAAATAACCAAGTGCTGCAACAATAACTGGGAGTGATAAAACTGCAACATGCTTTTGGGTCATACAAAAGAGGTATCAGAATTGAATTATTAACAGTTATTAATTCATCTTCACATCATCCACATTTTTCTTCTTATGAAAAAATATTTTCCCTAATACTGGCAATGTGGTAATGGCAACAATACCAATAACAATTACTTCCAGGTGATCTTTAAGGTCAAAATGATACTGGTGCAAGATCCATGTTTGTAAAAAATGTCCTGCAAGCAACATACTTCCCACCCATAATACACAGCCTAAGATATTGTAATAGGTGAACTTTTTACTATCCATGAGCACTATACCAGCAACTATCGGTGCAAAGGTGCGCACGAAAGGAACAAACCTTGCAGCTACAATTGCCCCACCTCCATTCTTCTCATAAAAATCGTGCGCCTGGCGTAGATGTTTCTTTTTGAAGAAAAAAGTGTCTTTTCGTTCATATAAAAATGGACCGCTCTTTCTTCCAAACCAATAACCAACAAAGTTTCCTGCAATTCCTGCCAGGGTGATTATTATCCAAAGCAATGCAAGATCTGCCCATTGGTTATTAGTGGTAAATAAAGCAGCAGAAACAATCCGGTCACTAAAAATACCGGTTACAAATAATAATGCATCACCCGGTAAAAAGAAACCAGCAAATAACCCTGTTTCGGCAAAGACGATGAACACGACCATCCATAATCCACCATGCCTGATGTAGAACTGTGGGTTTAACAGTTCTTTAAATGGAATACCAAGTATGTCTATTAAATGATGCATTCAATTATTATTTATCCTGTGAGTTCTCCTTCCCATTTACTTACAGCAGAAGTGGCCAATGCATTACCAAGTACATTCGTTGCAGTTCGAAACATATCGCAGAAATGATCGATTGGCAATATTAGAGCAATTCCTTCAGGCGGAAGATGAAACATTCCAAGTGTGGCAGTTACCACTACCAGGGCTGCACGTGGAACTCCCGCAATTCCTTTGCTCATGAGCATTAGTACGAGCAACATAGTTAGTTGGGTGCCCAGATCCATGTGAACCCTATTCGCCTGTGCAATTGCCAAACTTGCAAAAGTCATATACATCATACTACCATCGAGGTTAAAGCTGTAACCCAGGGGTAATGTAAATGCTACTATTTTATCCTTACAACCAAATCGCTCCAGCTCTTCAGTCAATTTTGGAAAAACTGCTTCACTGCTGGTAGTGCTGAATGCAATGAGCAACGGTTGGGCTATTCTTCTTAATAGTTCAGGAATCCTGTTTCTTAGAATCAGAAATCCTACAAATAAAAGTACAGACCAAAGTAAAAAAATGCCCAGGATGAAATACATGAGATATAATCCATAAAAATTGAAAACCTCTAATCCCTTTAATGCGATAACGGATGCAATAGCACCAAAAACACCAAGTGGCGCAAAGTTCATCACGTATCCAACCATTTTTAATATTATGTGAGAAAAGGCTTCAAGAGCTTTTATAAGAGGTTTGGCAAAATCACCGATCGCAGTAGCTGCAATTCCAAAAAAGATACTGAATACAACAATCTGGAGGATCTGGTTAGTAGCCATCGCGTCAAATACACTGGTCGGAAAAACATGATCAACAAACTTGGGTAGGGAAAATTCCTCGGTCTTAGTAAGCAAATCTTTTGCTCCAGCCGAATCAGCAGCAGAAAGATCAATAGCAGTTCCGGGATGAAAGAAATTCACCAGAAGCATACCAAGCAGCAGACTTACCAGGGATGCCGAAACAAACCAAAGCAATGCTTTTCCACCAATCCTGCCTACCGTTTTAAGGTCCCCTAATTTTGCAATTCCGACAACTAAAGTTGAAAAAACCAATGGTGCAATGATCATTTGTACCAGGTGCAGGAAGATCGTTGTAAGTAATTTTATGTTCGCAGAAAACTTTGTAATATAAACCGGGGAAGCATTTTTATGCACAAAATACCCTAACACCGCACCGGTGATCATTGCAATAATGATAAAAAAAGTAAGGCGATTTCTTTTCGATGGGATAACCTGCATATCTGCTAATTAGCGTTGCAATATAATGTTTAAAATGAGTTATCACCCCATGCTTTCAAATTTGTGTTAATGGTAAAGGGTTTTAGAAATTAATTCACTATTTTTCCAGTCTGTTATTAGTCACCCTTAACCAAAATTTTATATGAGCTTATTTGTAAGAAAACCAATGGAAGCTTTGATGAATGAAGCATCGGAAACCGGTACGCATACATTAAAAAGAACTTTAGGGGCGGGAGGGCTAATTGCATTGGGCATTGGTGCGATCATTGGAGCAGGGTTATTTTCGATAACGGGTATGGCGGCCGCTAATCATGCAGGACCAGCAATTACCCTTTCTTTTGTGGTTGCGGCATTCGGATGTCTTTTCGCCGGCTTATGTTATGCCGAATTTGCATCTATGATTCCTGTTGCCGGAAGTGCTTATACTTATTCTTATGCAACAATGGGAGAGTTCATAGCTTGGATAATAGGCTGGGACCTTGTGTTAGAATACGCTGTAGGCGCGGCTACAGTAGGTATCAGTTGGAGCCGGTATTTGGTTAAATTTCTTGATGGATTTGACATACATATTCCACAAAGTTTGACTGTAGGGCCCTGGGACGGTGGTATAATTAATTTGCCTGCAGTTTTTATTATTGTCTTAATGAGCTTGTTATTAATGAAGGGAACGCAGGAGAGTGCCTTCGTCAATTCTATTATTGTTGGTTTAAAAATTACAGTGGTACTGGTATTTATTTTTCTCGGTTGGAAATATATCAATAAAGCTAACTATCATCCTTATATTCCTGACAACACCGGCCATTTCGGTGACTTTGGATTCAGTGGCATTATCAGAGCAGCGGCGATTGTCTTCTTTGCATATATTGGTTTTGATGCGGTTAGTACAGCAGCACAAGAAGCGAAAAATCCAAAACGCGACATGCCATGGGGTATTTTAGGCTCATTGGCCATCTGTACAGTTCTTTATATTGTTTTTGCCCATGTTATGACCGGAGTAACAAGCTATACCACTTTTGCAGGTAAAGATGGTATTGCACCCGTGGCTATTGCAATTGATCATATGGGGAAAGCGGATGCAGCCGGAATAATCCACCCAGATTATCCATGGTTAAACAGAGCAATTATTGTAGCCATTCTTGGTGGGTATTCTTCTGTGATTCTCGTTATGCTGATGGGTCAAAGTCGCGTCTTTTTCAGTATGAGCAAAGATGGATTGATACCAAGAATTTTCTCCACTGTAAACCCTAGAACCCAAACTCCTGCAAAAAGCAATTTATTATTTATGCTTTTTGTAAGCTTGTTTGCAGCATTTGTTCCTGCCAGGGTTGTAGGTGAAATGACCAGCATAGGAACCTTATTTGCTTTTATATTGGTGTGTATTGGTGTGTGGGTAATGCGTAAAAAAATGCCTGAGCTACAAAGGGCTTTTAAAACGCCAATGGTTCCATTAGTTCCTATATTGGGAATTTTTGTTTGCCTCTTTATGATGGTTTTTTTACCAATGGATACGTGGATCCGATTAATAGTCTGGATGTTGATAGGTATGGACATTTATTTGGTATACGGCGCTAAAAATAGCCATTTGGGAAATGGAACCTCTAACAGGAAGGGAATGCGAATAGCCCGGTATACTGGTTTAGGGCTTTGTGCCTTATTAATTGTAGCTGGGTTATTATATCAATATACTAGTGGCTTTGATGCAGATAGAACCCTTTTGTATATTTCCATCATTTTTGCGGTAATCCATCTGGTGGTTTTTGGAAGAAAGATTGGACGGGTAGAAGGCGTGGACTAACACTAATTTTATTTTTAACTGATAACTCAAGAGCCACTTTTAATACAGTGGCTCTTATTATTTAGCTTGCAATCGACATTTCGTGGAATCACAGAATAATATTCGAACCTACCCATAATCAACTATCAAACCTCTCTAGTAGGAATAACATTTTTTGTTTTACCTTTTTTCATGAGGCAGGTCATATTATTAAACATGGCAAAAGAGATGTATTTGTAGAGGGATTTAAATATTCCCCAGCAGAAGCAGTTAAAGAAAAGGAAGCTGATGAATTTGCTTTAAAATATATTTCAGGAAGGACAGGGAAACAATAGGTGAAATTTTATTCTTACTTCACTTCTATCTCATCTATAAAAACATGCGACTGGCTCCCGGCGCTTTCATGCCATGAGGGAAGTGCCCCATACTGAATTGCTTTAAATCTTACATAGCGGGCTTCAACTCCAGGGAAGGTTGCCTCAACCTGTTTTACTCTTACTTTCAAATCTTCTATTGGTAGATAACTACTTCCGGAATAAACCTGTTTAAAATTTGTTCCATCTGAGGAAACTTCTACGGTTACTTCTTTTGGCATAACAATCCAGGCGCCCACATCCTGTAAAAAACCGGCAGTAACACTGGAAATAGAATGAGATTTTTTCATGTCAATCAGTACTTCAAGATTATTATTTTGATAGCCCTGCCAATTACCTTTTCTCCAATCAGTAGATCCTCTTAATTCATCCACCAGAGCTTGTTTTCCGCCCGCTGAGTATTCATTTTCATACGGAGTTGTTGAGATAATAGTATAATCGTGTAGGCGTTGATGATAGTGGGCAGTGGTTTCCTTACTTCTTACACCTTTTTGATCTACTGCAATAGCCTTGATAGTTGCAGTTGATGAGATGGCAAAAGGAGATTTATACAAGATCCCTGAAGGGGGGTAGGGCGTTTCTCCATGATCAGAATAGTAAATTTTTACTCCTGGTTGCTCGCTGTAAATTCGAATTGTTTTAGTTCCGTTAAATGATATTTCCCCCCCATCAATAACAGGATTTATGGTGATAAGATCATCTGATATTTGAGTGGTAGGAAAATCGATGTTACCGAATGCAGATGATTTCGATGACATATGAAAACTCATCATTCCTCCTTTTAAAATATCACTGTGCTTGAAATAAGATTTTAGTAAAGGTTTTCCATTCAGAGAAGCATTGCTGATATAAAAATTCTTATCGCTCACATTATTTGCGCTGATCGTAAAAGATTTACCATTCTCAAGGTGAATAATTGCTTCTTTAAACAAGGGTGTCCCAATAATATACTCTCCGGAAGCGGGGGTAACAGGATAGAAGCCCAACGCACTAAGAACATACCATGCACTCATCTGTCCACAATCTTCATTACCGGCAAGTCCATCAGGGGCATCATGATACATCTCCGTCATTACCTGGTGAACCCGCTGCTGTGTTTTATAAGCTCTACCGGCAAAATTGTAGAGATAAATGATGTGGTGGCTCGGTTCATTGCCATGAGCATATTGGCCAATGAGGCCGGTGATATCCGACTGCTCCCGGCCAGTAGTTTCAGTTGTTTCAGAAAAAAGGCTATCCAATTTTCTTTCTAACCGGACCCGCCCGCCTAACATTCCGAGATATCCGCTAATATCCTGCGGAACATAAAATGAATACTGCCAGGAATTGGCTTCAGTAAAATTATTATTTACTTCTTTAGGATCGAAAGGTGCAATCCAGTTACCATTCTTTTTCGGACGCATAAATCCTGAATTTGCATCCATCAGGTTCTTATATCCCTGCGCTCTTTGAATATAGGTTCTATAATCATCCGGCTTACCAATCATCTTTGCAAATTGTGCGATGCACCAGTCATCGTACGAATATTCGAGGGTCTTAGAAACACTTTCATTTTCATCAGACGCCTCCAGGTAACCCTGATTAATTAATGCCGGAAGCCCATAATGATTCCAGTTTCCACTTTTCTCCATCGCTTCCAATGCAAGCTTTTTATCAAACTGATTGATTCCTTTTAACGCTGCATCCACAATAACAGGAACAGAATGATATCCGATCATACAATCTGTTTCATTACCACTAAGTTCCCAAACAGTCAATCTGCCACCCTGTTGATATTGAACCAAAAATGTTTTGATATAATCCAGGGTTCTTTGTTGATCTATAATCGTATACAGTGGATTAGCAGCCCGATAAGTATCCCACAATGAGAAAACACTATAATTAGTAAAATCTTTAGCGGTATGAATTTGATTATCTCTGCCACGATATTGTCCATCCACATCCATGTTGATATTGGGAACCACCATCGTATGATATAATGCGGTATAAAAAGTTCTCATCTGCGATTCG
>JADGPY010000102.1 GCA_017882205.1 Chitinophagaceae bacterium | reverse complement strand
CTATAATAGCTATTTTTGTTGTCTTCTGCTATGAACAACGTATACAAAGTTACCTCAAAAAATATTTTAGCGTGGACTTTCCTCTTATCTGTTCTACTAATAACGCTTCAAAGTAAGTCGATAAATGCGCCTTATTTTTTTTTTCACACTTCTTTAACTGCACCTGATACACTGCCTCGCCCTAACAAAAACAATAGCATTCAGAGGATTCGGGAAATTTTTAAAGAAGATAGCATTCGCAAAAGTGATCTTCGAAAGAATGTTTCAACAAAACGGGCCGACACAAATATTGTTGTACAAAAGGTAGATACTATTGATCTTAAAATTTCCAAAGATTCTCTTGATTCGCCAATGGACTATGTTGCAGAAGATTCAATGGTACTCGATGTTCCGGGAAAGACTATAACCCTGTATGGTAAAACCAAAGTACATTACAAGAACAATGATCTTTCTGCACCGACCATCCAACTCGACCAGGAAACAGGAAATATAAGCGCTGCTTTGAAGCGTGACAGTACCGGAAAAGTAATTGCATTTCCCACTTTCAAACAGGATGAATTAACAACCATCAGTGACTCTATCAAGTTTAATACAAGAACAGGTAAAGGAATTACCAAAAGTAGTTATACCCAGCAAGGTGAGATATTTGTAAATGCTGAAGCCATAAAGAAAATAAGCGCTGATGTATTCTTTGCTGAGCGCGCCCGGTTTACAACATGCGATTATGATACTCCTCATTTTGCATTCGTAAGCAATAAGATGAAGTTCATCAACAATAAATGGGCATATAGTGGTCCGGTTCATCCTGAATTTGAAGGGGTGCCAATCCCAATTTATTTCCCGTTTGGTATATACCCATTAACACAGGGTAGACATTCAGGCTTCCTGGCACCACAATTCACAACAAACCAACAAAAAGGCTTAGGGCTTGAAGGCCTTGGCTACTACAAAATTCTTGGGCCATATTGGGATATAGTCTGGAGAAGCAGTATTTATTCATACGGGGGTTGGTCGATGAATATCAATCCCAGGTATATGAAACGATATCATTACTCCGGAAATGTAACATTCGACATACAGCACTTTAATTATAACTTTAAAGGTGATCCTGATTTTTTAAAGAATCGAAGTTATTTTCTTACCTGGTCTCATTCTCAGGATAGCAAAGCACGACCTGGTACTAACTTTAGTGCCAATGTAAATGCAGGAAGCAGCAGCTATAATCAAAATGTTCCAAACAATCCCCAGATAAATTTCAATAATCAACTCCAGTCATCTATTGCGTACTCGAAAACATGGAAAGATAAAAATCTGACAATTACCGCCAATCACTCGCAGAATACACAAACCAAGGTCGTAGATATACATTTTCCGGATGTCGGGTTTAATCTAAACACCATCTATCCTTTCAGACCTAAAGATGCGGTTGGAACATTGAAATGGTACGAGAACATAGGTATTGGTTATAATGGAAGTGCGACCAGCCTTTTTTCATTCTATGATACCATGCCCCATATCTTTAAACATATAGTGGATACTTTGAAATATGGTGCTCATCATTCATTGCCCATCTCACTATCATTGCCACAAATTGGTGCCTTCCAGGTATCCCCTTCGGTTAGCTATGATGAAACATGGTATCAAAGCAAAACCTTTAAAACATGGGACAATACCAAACAAAAATTGGATACTACAATAACGAAGGGATTATATACAGCGAGACAAATGAGTTTCAGTCTTGGCGCATCCACAAGAATAATAGGAATGTTTACAGCAAGAAATAAAGATGCTAAAATTCAGGCAGTAAGGCATGAGATACGCCCAACACTTTCTATAAATTATACCCCGAATATGAATAGTCGTAATTATTATGATGTACAAACAGATACCTTTCATACCAGGCAAACATACTCTGTATTCGAAGGAAATATTTTCGGGGCTTATGGTCATACCAGGTTTGGTGGACTATCTTATGGAATTGATAACAATCTACAGATGAAAGTGAGGAATAAAAAGGATACGGGTGAAAATGCTTTAAAAAAGGTAACACTGATTGATGGGCTTAGCATAAGCGGCAATTATAATTTTTTAGCAGATTCATTTCAATTAAGTATTATTTCCCTATCCATGCGTAGTACTTTATTTGACAAGCTCAATATAACCGCAGGTGCAAATCTTGATCCCTATGATGTAGATAAATATGGTAAAGTTGTCAAAACTTTGCTTTGGAAAAGGAAGCCACTTTCATTTGGCAGATTTTTAGGTGGAAACCTGGCATTATCAACTGCCTTCCAGGGAGGAAATAAGGGTACCGGAACAAAGAAAGTGGAATCAAGAGTTCAAAATCCTTCACAATATGGATATTCAGGTGATGAATACCAAAATGAGATGGGGTATATAAAAAGTAATCCTGGTGAGTTTGCAGATTTCAATATCCCATGGTCGGTTAATTTTTCCTATGCACTCAATTTTACACGTTCTTTCGTTGATTCAACTGTGGGATTTAAGAATTTCTTAACTCATAGTGTAACTTTCGGAGGTTCTCTCAGCCTTACTCCCAAATGGCAGATCGCATTAAATGGCAGCTATAATATTTCGACAAAGCAGTTGGGCTATCTTTCTCTTTCATTATCCAGGGAGATGCATTGCTGGCAGATGTCAATCAACATTGCGCCTGTCGGAACCTTTAAATTTTATAGCATCTACATAAGTCCTAAGTCGGGCCTTCTGAGAGATCTTAAGATCAATCGCACAAGATCGTTTTCTACATTTTAAAAAAATCAATTTATCATCCCAATCTCTTGTAATTAGATCCATAATACTCAGACATCTTTTCAAACAACTCCTGTTTCAACAAAGCAAATTCATCATCCGCAGAAATATTCCTTGGAGGAAGGAAGTGCATTTCCATTCTGCATGGCCAGAAGAAAAATGGCTTACCAGGAGGTAACACCTTCTTTGTATTGAAGATCACCGCAGGCATTATGGGTTTT
>JADGPY010000101.1 GCA_017882205.1 Chitinophagaceae bacterium | reverse complement strand
TTTTGCTCGCGTTGGTAATTTGTTTCCTCCAGGTGAAGTTCAAGTTGATCAAGCTGCAGGGGAATTCATTTCTGATAGATTATTTCCCTGTAAAATTGATTTTTACAGATTTTATCCTCGTGGGATGTACAGCATTCATCATTGCCTTCCTGGCTTCGTGGTTTCCTGCAAATAAAGCTTCTAAACAGGTGTTTGAGTTGAAGACCTGATACCTCATCTCAATAATCCCCAAGAGTTTCCGGCAATTGGTCCAGGGCTTTTTTCAATTGCTCATCATTTGGAGCTACGCCATGCCATTCGTAGTTTCCGGCCATAAAATCAACCCCATAACCCATAATGGTACTCATTATTATTACGATGGGCTTTCCTTTACCAACAAATGTTTTTGCATTATTTAATCCTGCAATTACAGCATCCATGTCATTTCCCTGCATTTCCAGAACCTGCCAGTGAAAAGCTTCGAACTTTTCTTTCAGGCTATCAGTATTCAACACTTTTTTTGTAGGACCATCAATTTGTTGCCCATTCCAGTCTATGGTACAGATCATATTATCGACTTTATGGTGGGCAGCGAACATGATAGCCTCCCAGTTTTGGCCTTCATCCAACTCGCCATCCCCATGTAAGGAGAACACCAGGTTGGTATCTCCATTCAATTTCTTGGCCAGGGATGCTCCGATAGCTACACTCATTCCCTGCCCCAGGGATCCGGATGCCACTCTCACGCCAGGAAGGTGCTCATGGGTAGCAGGATGTCCCTGTAATCTTGAGTTGATTCTCCTGAAAGTTTTGAGCTCTTCAAGGGGAAAATAGCCCGCTCTTGCCAAAATACTATAAAAAAGGGGGGATATATGACCGTTTGATAAAAAGAAAATATCTTCTCCTTTTCCATCCATATCAAATCCGGGTTTACGATTCATGATCTCAAAATAAAGTGCTGTAAGAAATTCTGTACAGCCCAGAGATCCGCCAGGGTGCCCACTTTGAACACTGTGTACCATGCGCACAATATCCCTTCTCACCTGTGCTGCGGTCGCTTTTAAATCGGTCATTTTGTTTGCGTTTTATACCTTAAAATAGCACTGCGAACCTACATTAAAACTGTCAATGTGGCAAACTTCCTTCTTTGGTTATAAAAAATGAAATATCTTTATTTTCTTTGTACTACCCTTACATGGTAATTCATGGCATTGGTTCGAAGATATTTTCATCGTTAAGTAACCTGGCACAAAGGGCTAAGTATCTTAATAATATTAATATTCAGATTAGCGTTACTTAAAAGTTAATTATATTTTTGTAATTATGTAGTACTTTATAAACATTAGCATGGAAAATATCTTACTAAGTACAGGCCTGGCATTTTTGATCACCTTTTTTTCAATACCTGTAATTATTGAAGTAGCTAAGAATAAGAAGTTATTTGATGAGCCCGATGAACGAAAAGTTCATAAAGCAGTTATTCCGACACTTGGAGGTCTCGGTATTTTTGCAGGATTTATTTTGGCTACATTAATAGGTGTCCCTGCAAATATCTCAAGCCAGCTACAGTATTTCATTGCAGCCGCATTAGTAATTTTCTTCTTAGGGATTAAAGATGATATCCTTGTTTTATCAGCCACTAAAAAATTTGCAGGGCAGTTGATAGCAGCGGGCAT
Organism: Chitinophagaceae bacterium; assembly: GCA_017882205.1. Taxonomy (GTDB): domain Bacteria; phylum Bacteroidota; class Bacteroidia; order Chitinophagales; family Chitinophagaceae; genus Ginsengibacter. The sequence goes on along the minus strand of JADGPY010000101.1, from coordinate 6,954 downwards.
CCTTATCAGGTTTGGCGGTATCCAGATAAATAATATGCATGGTTTATTTGGTATTCATGCAATACCACATTTTGCCAGTATTATCCTTACTCTTTTTACGGTGATCGTAATCACTAATTCATTCAATTTAATAGATGGGGTAGACGGGCTGGCAGGTAGCCTTGGATTACTTACTTCAATTATTTTTGGAATCTACTTTTTACTGATTGGCCAATTAATGTTTGCAGTAATGGCATTATCTCTGGCGGGAAGCCTTGCGGCATTTCTTATATTTAATTTTTCACCAGCCAAAATCTTTATGGGAGACACGGGCTCATTACTGATTGGCTTGTTGAACTCAATATTCGTTATTAAGTTCATTTCACTGGCTGGTAATTTGCTTTACCCGGTTGAATCTGCTCCCGCAATTGGTTTTGCAATTTTAATTGTACCATTATTTGATACACTTAGGGTTGTCAGCCTTCGCATATTCAACCGCAGATCACCTTTTAGCCCTGATAGAAATCACATTCATCATTTTTTATTAGACCTTGGATTATCACACGGTATGATCAGTGTGATATGTGTTGGCGCCAATATAATATTCATTGCTCTTGCCTGGTCACTTCGCTCAATGGGAACCAATATTGTTATTGGAGCATTGGCAACGGCCTCAATAATCTTTGTAGGTATTATCTACTACAGCCGTCCTCGTGCAAGAACGATAAATGAGATGGTAAGGACTGATGAAGAGAAGATCATAAAATCTCATAATATCCTTACGCTTGCAGGTGAAACAGTTGAGCAAGAATAGCCACTAATATTAAATGCCTACGGAATTAAAGATTTGTGATGCCTGCCTTCAATAAGGGTATAACCAAACCTGATCCCTCCTTTAACTTTTTTATACATCTGATTTTATTAATTTTACCTTTCATTTTTTCAAGAGTTGCTTATCAAGCACTTTTACTTTATTCATTGAATAAATCAGCAAGGATATGACAGAAGATCTTAGTTTAATTTTAGAAGACACTCAGGATTCGATGAAAAAGGCTATTAATCACCTGGAGGCAGAGTTAGTACGGATCAGGGCAGGAAAAGCCAACCCTTCCATGTTGGAAGGTATATTTGTGGATTATTATGGTAATCCTACAGCTATCAGCCAGGCGGCGAATGTAAGTGTTATGGATGCGCGAACTATTTCGGTACAGCCGTGGGAGAAAAATATGCTTCAACCCATCGAAAGAGCCATCATTGCTGCAAATATTGGTATCAATCCACAAAATGATGGAAATATCATTCGCCTTTTTTTACCGCCGCTGACTGAAGAAAGACGGAAGGAATTTGTTAAGAGAAGTAATGCAGAAGGAGAACATGCGAAAATTGCTGTGAGAGGTATCAGGCGCGAATCGATCGAACACATAAAAAAATTACAAAAAGAAGGTCTAAGTGAAGATGCAGCTAAAGACGCAGAAAATGATATCCAGGTAATAACAGACAAATTCATTACCCTGGTTGAGAAACATCTTGCTGTGAAAGAAAAAGAGATAATGGCAGTTTAAACTCAAAGGAGAAATCATTCTTATGTTTCAATGAAAGAACAATTCCTCATATTATTCAGCACACCACTCTACTTCCTTGTGATTGGAGTTGAAATGCTGCTTAGTCATTTGCATGTAAAGAAATATTATTCAATAAAGGATACATTCATCAATATTTATCTATGCACAGTGAATTCGGTTATTGATCTGATTTTCCGGTTAGTATATGTGGTGGTCTTATGGTGGTTTTTCCGTTTTCATTTCATGGATCTTAGTTTCAATCCTTTTCTGTACTGGCCGTTGCTATTTATAGGAGAAGACATCATTTTTTATATTGAGCATCGTGTTGATCACTATTGCCGGCTGTTTTGGGCAGTGCATGTAACCCATCATTCTTCCGGCCAATTTAATCTTACCACAGGTTTTCGCTCTTCTGTTTTTCAGCCTTTATATCGGTTTATTTATTTTATTCCGCTGGTATTGCTAGGGTTCAGGCCAGTGGATATTGTATTCATGTATTCACTTACACAGATCTATGGAATCCTGGTTCATACACAGTACATAAAAAAGATGCCCGAATGGTTTGAAGCAGTTTTTGTTAGCCCTTCTCATCATCGTGTACATCATGCAAGTAATATCCGTTATCTCGATAGAAACATGGGAATGGTCCTCATCATTTGGGACAGGATGTTTGGAACTTTCCAGGCTGAGTTGCCTGAAGACCCGATCAGATATGGTCTTGTGAAACCATTGGAAAATCCACATCACCTGGCTAATATCATCTTTCATGAATTTGAAAGCGTACGAAAGGATCTGCAAAAAGATATTCCTTTCTTTATAAAATTAAAGTATCTCTTTATGCCGCCAGGATGGAGTCATGATGGAAGCTCCAGGACTGCCACAGAACTGAGAAAAGAATTGGTGGAAGAAGAAACTAGTCTGGCACAGCAACCGTCCTTGGTCCACGGTTAGCAATAAAAACCCCTGCTAATATTATTACAAGCGATCCTGTTTCTTTCCATGTTATATGTTCACTTACAAGTAGTCCCCAAAAAATGGCAATGAAAGGAATTCCGTATGTAACCATCGAAGAAAAAATTACTCCCGCTCTTTTAATCAGTACATAAAAAAAGATAGTGGCTATAGCAGTTCCCACAATGCCTAAAACAGAAGAGGCGAGCGTGCTGTGAAAGAATGCTGATGATCCATGTGGCAGCTGAAAATAGCCACTAAATATCAACACCAATAATGCGGGTATGGCACACAATGTTAAGGCTACTGATACAATAGTAAGGGACCGTACTTCGCTGAGGAATTTGTGTACCATGTTTACATTAATGCCGTATAATAAGGTTGCTAATATCACAAAAGACATAAAATACAAATTACCGGTGCCTGTAACTCCCTGGCTCAACAATAAAAGGATGCTGCCCAGGAAACCAACAATTATTCCAATTATTTTGCCGGAAGGAATGCTGTATTTAAATAATAGGGCGCCTGTAACGATGGCAAATATTGGGGTCAGGGAGTTTAGCATACCTGCAAGCGCACTGTCAATATGGGTTTCAGCAATACAAAATAGATAGGACGGAAGTAGGCTTCCCATCACTCCTGATAAAAATACCAATACGAGTTTTTTCTTCGGAATACTTTTTAGGTTTCTGATGGTGAGGGGTAGTACTACAATCCCTGCAGAAACAATTCTAATGGAAGCTACCTGGTATGAGGACAGGGCTTCCAATCCTGTCTTTATAAGGATGAAAGAACTTCCCCAGATAAATGAAAGCAGGAGAAATATCAGCCAGTTAATAAGTAGTTTGTTCAAAATATGAGTTGGCAAAGGTGGGGGAAATCTTTGTATATTTAAAAATTGAACTAAAACAAGAGCTGTATGAAAGATATTAAGCTAAGCGAGATCAGTACCAGGGCTGATAAGGACATAGATAAAGAGAAGGCCAAAGAAAAAACACAGCAGATGAAGATTGAAATAGATGGATTGCAAAATCTTTTATATGCTGAAAACAAGCACTCATTGCTAGTCGTTATACAGGGAATGGATGCCAGTGGTAAGGACGGGGCGGTAAGAAATGTATTTGGTGCATTAAATTCGCAAGGAATATCGGTGAAAGGTTTCAAAGCACCTACACCAGAAGAATTAGCTCATGATTTTTTATGGAGGATTCATCAACATGCACCGGCAAAGGGGATGATCCAGATATTTAGCCGAAGCCATTATGAAGATATTCTAATTACAAGAGTTCATAACTGGATTGATGATAAAACGGCAAAAAATAGAATGAAGGCTATAAATGATTGGGAAGAATTATTAAAAAAACATAACAATACCAGCATCCTGAAGTTTTATCTCCATGTTTCTCCTGAAGAGCAACATGAACGACTTGAAGAGAGAATGAAAGATCCAACTAAAATGTGGAAATATAATCAAAACGATTTTGCAGAAGCCAGGCTTTGGGATCAGTACATGAAAATGTACGAGGATTGTTTTGCAAATTGTAATGTTATTCCATGGACGATCGTCCCAAGCGATCAGAACTGGTACAAAGAACACTTCATGGTATCAAAAGTATTGGATACTTTGAAGGACCTTAATATGGAATACCCAGGTTTAAAAAAAGGATAATAAAAGCCAGCCTATCGCAGACACCTATAACCATTTATTTACTAACAAACTAAAGCAAAAATTATGGGATTCATTAAAGAATTTAAAGAGTTTGCCATGAAGGGTAACATCATGGATCTTGCTGTTGCTCTGATCATCGGTGCTGCATTTGGAAAGATTATTTCAGCACTGGTCGATAATGTATTGATGCCGATCATTGGCTCATTCATAGGGAAAAGTTTTTCTGACCTTACGGCCGAGGTAAACGGAGTGGTAGTAAAATATGGCCTGTTTATTCAGTCTGTTGTAGATTTTCTTTTCGTGGCCTTCGTGGTCTTTATGATCATTAAAGCTATGAATACGCTAATAAGGAAAAGGAAAGTGGTGGTTACGGTTCCTGAAATGTCAACAACTGATAAATTGCTCGTTGAAATAAGGGATTCCTTAAAAAAATAGGCCTATGTGGGGAGTAGCTAATTTTTCTATTTGAAAAAAAATGTTATTTTCGCAATGTTTAATGTTTTATCAAGCTAAGCGCTACTTATAATAAGTGTACTATAATACCAAACTAACATGAAAAAATTTTTAATCTTTTTCTTATTCACTACCCTATGTTGTAATGTTTTTGCACAGAAACAAAAGCACCAGAAACATGGCAAAAGAATGCATGAAAAACATGCAACCATGCCTCAGGATAAGGCCGTTTGGAAGAAAGGTGCCAGCTTTTCGTTGTTTGCAGGCCAGACCGGCAGCAAAAACTGGGCCTCCGGTAGTGATCTTTTCTCATTATCTGCGAATGCATTCGGCAATGCATATGCGAATCGGACAAGGGGTTGCTGGTTTTGGAATAACCAACTTGCCCTATCTTATGGCCTCATCAATACTGATGAGTACCGCACCATAAAAAATGATGACAAGATTGATTATTTTTCCACTTTAGGCTTTAATACAAAAAACTTAAAGCATATCGGCTTTGGAGCTGCTCTTGACTTCAGGTCACAATTTTCAAATGGATATGATAGGAATTACCTGAACCAGGGCTTAAAAAGAAGGACCTCAGGTTTATTCGCACCTGGATATGTGACTTTCGCACCTATAGGGATTCAATGGCAAACAAGGCATTTAACCTTTTATGCAGGACCTGGATTCCGTGCAGTAATTGTCTCCAACTCCCCTTATAGCTATATGTTCCAGGGTGGGGATATTCCCGGGTACCTTGTAAATGATAAAAATACCAATGTAAAGGAAGTAAGTCTTGCTCAAATGTATAGTGTGGATCCTGCAAAACAAGTAAGATGGGAATATGGTATGTATGCTTCTCTTGGTTACAATGTTGAACTATGCAGGAATGTCAACTATGCTGGTCGTATAGATGCATTTGCAGATGTGCATCACCAGGCACCTCAAAATGTAGAACTTTTCTGGACCAATATGTTCACTCTGAAAGTGAATAACTGGCTTAGAGCTATTTACAGTCTGGATATTGCATATGACGATAATATTAAGAAGTTCGGGTATTTCCACAATCATGCAGATGGGCAGGTTAAGTCAATTTTGGGTATTGGTGTCAACCTGAATTCAGGTTGGGGTATGCATGGAATGCACAAAAAGATGGAGAAGAAGTAAAGAACAGTTCTAAGTTATTATTTAATAAATTTGTGATCCCGGTGAATAATCACCGGGATTTTTTTTAAATTGAAGTTGTGAATACTGAAATCTATCAAATCAGATTACCACAGTTCGAGGGGCCATTTGATCTTCTTCTATTTTTTATAGAACGGGATGAGTTGGATATTTACAACATTCCCATTACAAAGATCACGAATGAATTTCTTGATTATATTCATGCAAGTGAATCCGTGAATATTGAACTTAGTAGTGAGTTCATCCTTTTTATCAGTACCCTGATGCGAATCAAGGCCAGGATGTTATTGCCACGGAAAGAAGTTGATCTGCTTGGCAACGAGATAGATCCAAGACAAGAACTTATTGATAAGATTTTGGAATATCGTAAGTTCAAACAGGCAGCTGTCGAAATGCAGGAGATGGAGGCCATAAGAATGCTTATGGTGAAACGTGGAAACCTGGAAAATGAACTTGCCCTTATTGCAGAGCAGGCAGGAGAGGGCACTGAAATTCAGACAGTCACTCTTTTCAAGCTTATGAAAGCATTTGAAAAAGTGGCTCAGCGCCTCCATGAAAAAAGAAATCAGCCGGTACACACCGTGGTCCAGTACGACTATACAATGGAAGGGAGTCGTGCATTTATGCTGGAACTAACGGAAAGGGAACATACGCTTTCTTTTGAAACACTATTTGAGATTTGTGAGAATAGGATTCACGCTATATTTCTATTCCTGAATTTGCTGGAGCTTATTCAGCAAAAATATATCAATATCTTAATTGGCGAAGGCATCAATAATTTCATTTTGGAGTACAATGAAAACAGGGAAGAGGAAGTGGATGAAAACCGATAAATGTTTATTCAGTCAACTATCTCAAGCACGATCGGTTGCTTAGAATTTTCTATGTATGATTTTAATTTCAACAGGAAGGATGGTGATACTGCCTATTTTATATTTACCCACGGAAGTACAATAACTATTGGGCTGGTTTGAGAAAAGTAACTTCCCCTTGCCTCTCTCGCAACCGCTTCCATGCGTGACAAGACCGGCTAACTCTACAGAAGGGGAGCTGTGAAAAAAAAGATAAATTCTTATTTTTTCGATAGTCCCTTAACTATCTGGACTCCGAAAAAGTATCCTATGATGGCGCCAACAATGGCACCCACAATAAGCCAAAGGATAGTTGAGG
>JADGPY010000454.1 GCA_017882205.1 Chitinophagaceae bacterium | reverse complement strand
TTGGCAAAAGGCTGAAGTATCATAAACCTGGCATTCCCAAAAGGCAATTTATCAAATCGTGCAGCAAGAGAATCAAACTCACTTTCGCTGGCGTACATATATAATAAATTGCTGATTGCATCGGATAATGCACCTTTGACATGCTGAGACGATAATATCTTTGCCCTATCAAGCGCTGCTGCACTGTCTATGGAGCCCAGTGCAAGCAATGCATTGCCCGCTATCGAATAGGAAGAATCATTGATTGATTTCAGAAACACTGCTTTATATGTATCCTTTTTATATTTCCCAAGGGCCTCGATGGCGCTGGCTCTTACCAATGATTTCGGATCGTTCTTTGCCATATCTACTAAAAGGAGCTCAACTGACTTCTTAACCGAATCATTACTGATATTTAACTTCTGCATTGCATATATTCTTAACCCGTGATACCTGTCTTTCAGGGCAGTTTTCAGCAGGTCCAATGCTTTGTGATCATCCTCCTGCTTCCTGGCAGCAAAATCAATGGCTTCCCTCCTGTCAACATACAATCCTGCATTTTTATATTGAAAGATATAATTATCCAGGGTTTTATGTTCGGTTTTATCGCAGAGCAGGATTTTATCTCCGTCAACATTTATGAGATCTGGTTTTGAACCTGCCGGGAAAGAGAATGTGTCTGCCGCTTGATCTACCCATACTTTATACCGCTTCTTTTCGGCACTCTGATATACATCTACTGCAATTAAAAACCTGAATATCTTCCCGGTTTGGCTTTGCTTTATGAACACTTTAGCTGTTTTACTGGCTGCATCATAATCATAGCTAATGTCGAGCTTTGGATGTCCACTGCCATAATACCATTGGTTCCAGAACCAGTTTAGATCCTGCCCGGTAACTTCTTCGAACGCGAGACGAAGATCCTGTGCCTCGGCTGATTTAAATTTTCTTGTTGTAAGGTACAGGTTTAGTGATTTGAAGAATGCGCTGTCGCCAACGTAGTTTCTCAGCATGTTCAGGATACGTCCGCCTTTCTGATAGCTCACGGCATCGAACATATCCTCACGATCACCGTAATAAAAGCGAACCAGGTCTTTTTTATCGCTGCCGCTCCGCAAATAATTCTGCATCCCCTTATAATTCTGCTCATCGCCGGCATCCTTACCGTGTTTATACTCTTCCCACAAGGTTTCACTAAAGTCGGCAAATGATTCGTTCAATGTAAGGTTGCTCCAACTTTCAGTTGTAACATAATCCCCAAACCATTGATGAAAGAGTTCATGGGCAATCCCATTTTCCCAATTATTTCCATCAATCAATTGCCTTGCATCCTGTTGTGCAAATTCACCGTGCAATGTGGCAGTCGTGTTTTCCATTGCACCACTTATATAATCTCTTACCACAATTTGTGCATATTTGGGCCAGGGATAATTTACACCTGTTATCCGCGAATAGAAATCAATCATCTCCGGAGTAAGACCAAAGATCTTCCTTGCAACTGGTGCATATTCTTTTTCAACATAATAGCTCACTTCCTTGCCTTTATAGCTGTCTTTAATGATGGAATATTCTCCAACAGCCATCATTATAAGGTACGGAGCATGAGGCAAATCCATCTTCCAGGTATCAGTGCGGGTTCCGTCGCTGTTCTTCTTCTTGCTTACCAATAAACCATTTGACAGTGTCTGGTATTTATCAGGAACCGTCATGCTGATTTCATCCGTTGTTTTTTGATTGGGTTTATCAATAGTGGGAAACCATCCGGAGTTAGATTCACTTTCCCCCTGCGTCCAGATTTGCGTAGGCTTATTTTTATCTTTGCCCAGAGGATTAATAAAATACAGGCCTTTGGCGCTTGATATTGCCATACTTCCTTTTTCTTTAATGTCATTGGGTTTAGCAACGTAATCTATAAAAACAGTATAGTTTTCACCACCTTTGTAGGTTTTATCAAGAGTGATACGAAGATTTAAGCTATCATAATCATATTTCAGCGGAATATGCTTGCCCGCCTTTATTATTGACACTTCATTAATATTCATGCTTTTGGCATCGAGGTTTAATGAATCCGTGGCGTAAAAATGAGGATGAAGAGTAAGCCAGGCCTTTCCATACATCCACGATTTGGAAAAGTCGAAGCTGACATCGAGTTTTGTATGAACAAGGTCATTAATTTTTGTTGCGCTGGCCCGATAAATCTTTTCCCAGCCTTCTGACTTAACAGAATCTGGTTTTTGTGAAAAGCAAGCTAACGAACAGAGCAGAAAAGCTCCAATAACGATGTTTTTCATCCGTAAATAATTTGATTTTAAGAGGTCGGATGGAGCTCGCATGTCAATATTTTCATGCAAGTTTGCGTTTTTTAAAAAACATGCTCGGTTCATAATTGTAATTTTAAGTCTGTATTCATATATAAATTTAAATCAAAATCTTCTGAAAAGGGCATATTTGTAAGCAAGGATTAAATAAAACTATAGAATTTCTCTTTAAATTTGCAAATTATGAAATTTGATTGAACAAAATGATATATGTGGTTTGTCAAATGTTGCGCATGACTTACAGCTGGAGCGGGTTGGAGGAGGTTGACAAGCTTATGAACTGTATGCCTTATAACTGGATTTCTCATCAAAATACCAAATATCTTTAATGTTGCTCAGCCACTTTCTACTACACTATAGTATTCTGCATCAACGAAACGCAACAATGTCGTAAATCGCTTTAAAACAGATAATTACAGCATTTATTGTAATTGTGCTATATCCTAACAGTTTATATATCTGTATATTAATTATGCAACCTCTTATTTGTATTCAATCGATTGTTTCAGATTTGATTAAAATTCTAATTCTAACTTAGAACACACACATCAGACATTCAAAATAAAATTCCATATATTGTCGCAATTATTGTCCAAAAAGTGAATAATGAGCAAACGAAATGAAAAACTATTATCCTCTGATTCGTACCTTCCATATATACTTCGGGTTATTCATTAGTCCTTTCATCCTGATTTTTAGCATCAGCGTTTTAGCATTTAATCACATGGGATTTCTGAATCAGATTAATCCTGTTAAATCATTACCAGAGATAAGAACCAAACTGGATAACATACCCTACGACACAACCGACCTGCTTACGGCCAAAGCTATTATCCGCAAGCTCGACATAAAAGGCGAAATAGATTTCATAATGAAAAATGATGATCAAATATCTTTCCCGGTTAATAAACCAGGCGTAAAAACCAGAGTCGTTGTAAACACACATACCGATAGTGTTGTTATTACCCGACAGATGGAAGGCTCTATTCGGGCCATGAATTACCTGCACATTATGCCCGGGCAACATAATGCAAAAATCAGGGGTAATTCTCTTTTTCTGAAAATATGGCGATTAATGGCTGACGCAGTAGTTTACCTTTTATTATTTCTGATCCTGAGTGGTATTTTTTTATGGTATTTCCTGGAATTTGAAAGGAACACAGGATTTTATGCTATCATTCTGGGTATGCTATTTTTTACCGGACTGTTATTTCTTATTATTTAAGAACAAAATTAAATTGAATGAAAATCCCCTTATTAATTGAAAATATCATTTACTGGAATCGCAAATTCCATATTTATATTGGCCTGTTTTTATTGCTTTTTATTTTGTTTTTTTCTTTATCTGGTTTACTACTAAACCATAGTCAGTGGGAGTTTGCCAGCTTTTGGAGAGAAAGGAAGGAAACTGAAATAATTACTCCGGTAACAATTCCGGTGAATCTGGATAGCACTGC
>JADGPY010000453.1 GCA_017882205.1 Chitinophagaceae bacterium | reverse complement strand
TGTGGCGGGTTTTATTTAATTACATCCTGCTTTCTATCTTCAGAACAACGAAGAAGGAGCAGGCTGATAAAATCATTATATAAAATGAACAAACAAATAACACAGGTGGCAGAGATAAGCATTAACTATCGTCCTGCCATAGCCGCTAAACCAATCATAAAATGTGCTTTAGATGCCTATGTTGTCTTAAGAGAATTCTTTGAGCCAGAAACTATACAGGTAAACGAGAAATTCCTGGTAATGTATCTTAATAAGGCAAACAGAGTACTTGGAGTATTTCCGGTTTCTATAGGAGGAATAACGAGTACAATTGTTGATCTCCGTTTAATCCTCTCTATCGCTTTAAAAACGCTTGCTACTTCCGTAGTGCTATGTCATAATCATCCATCAGGATCTTTAACTCCTTCGAAGCAGGATATTGAGTTGACCCTGAAAATAAAAGAAGCAGCAAAATACATGGACATTTACGTGCAGGACCACATCATCATTACATTTGAACAAAAGTATTTCAGTTTTGCAGATGATGGGCTAATATAGGTGTTGCATCCTATTCATTTTAGTACAACGGTTCCCCTTGCATTGCATCTTAAGAATAATCATCCATTCTCCTTCCCGCTCTCTTTTAAATACATCTTTCCCAGATTAAACCACTAACAATTGAACAGTAAAGTGGAATTCATGTTAAATCTCCCTACTTTTATTCCACCATCTGAAGACGATTTATTCCCGAAAAGTAGTATTGTTCATGATTACTAACACCTAATGTAAAAAGCACAGTACAGGGAACGGATTAGTATTGGGTGTGAGTTATGATATTGTAAAAGCGCATGGGGGGTGAAATAAAAGTGGATACGAAAGAAGGTGACGGACGTGAGTTTTATTATTTCGTTACCATCAAGCAATTTATGAGTATGAGTAAAATATTATCATTTGCTATTTTCCTTTTTTTATGGAGTTATTGTTATGCACAGACCAATAAAACAGATAGCCTGAAAAAAGAAATGGATAGTTACACCAAAAAGGATACCGTTCGTATAAAAAAAATTATGGATTATTCTTACAGCTTGTACGAAACTGATATCAACAAAGCTATCATGGTTGCAAAAGAAGGGCTTGAACTTGCGAATGAATTGAATTGGTACCTCGAAAAGGTAGAAATCTTATCAGATCTTGCAAACTGGGAAGGGTTGGAGGAAAAATATGATATGGCGATCTCCTATGCATTAGAAGCATTGAAGATGGCAGAAGATGCCGGTGATCAGGAAAATGTCGCTCTTGCACATTATCGCCTCAGTGAGTTTTACCGGCTATTTAAAGATGACAGCCTTAAAGAGTTTCATGCTCAAAAATTCCTTGAAATAGCCACTTCTATACAAAATAAACGTTTGATGGAACGAGCTATGGTACTCGTAGCTGCAATATATGGATCGCATGATGAATGGGATAAGGCTGATTCACTGTATAATATAGCCTTAAAAATGGCTGTTGAACTGAACAGTGAAAATCTTAAGATCGAGATACTAGAGTTCAAAGCTGAAAGACTGGCCATGCTGAAAGATTACAAAGGAGCTATTACTATTAATAAACAGTGTTTGCTTTACATGCAAAAGATTCATAGCTATCATGGGATAGCGTGGCTTTATTCCGTTCTGAGTGGGCTGTACACTGAAATAAACGCAAAGGATAGTGCTTACTTTTATGCTCAATCTGCGCTTGAGATCTCAAAAAAAAATTCGCTTACAAAAGAATTAAATGACGCTTACGATGCCCTTTACTATTGCCATTATAAATTTGGCGATTACAAAAAGGCACTTGAATACAAAATCATCTACGACTCGATTTATAATAAAACTTTTGACCTGGCTTCCGGACAAAATGCAGAAAGAGCAAGAATGCAAATGGATCAGGAAAGGAAAGATGCATTGGCTAAAACCGAAGAAATAAGGAAAGATGCAGATGCAAAGAGAGCAAGAAATCTACAATATACAGCGATTGGTATTTTTTTATTAATCGCAATTTTTCTATTCTGGAATAACAGGCAAAAACAAAAATCAAAAATCAAAATTGAGAAAGCATATACCGAATTAAAAGCTACTCAGGCCCAACTTATCCAATCAGAGAAAATGGCCTCCCTCGGTGAGCTTACCGCAGGCATTGCTCATGAAATTCAAAACCCTTTAAACTTTGTGAATAATTTTTCTGATGTAAATAAAGAATTGCTTTTAGAAATGAAGGACGAAATGAATAAAGGAAATTTGGATGACGCAAATGCAATTGCAGATGATGTAATTAGTAATGAAGAAAAAATAAACCACCACGGCAAACGTGCAGATGCAATCGTAAAAGGAATGCTGCAACACAGCCGCAGCAGCAATGGAGTAAAAGAGCCCACAAATATTAATGCATTGGCAGATGAATACTTGCGATTAAGTTATCATGGATTGAGAGCTAAGGATAAAGAGTTCAATGCAATTATGAAAACAGATTTTGATAATTCAATCGGTAAAATCAATATCATTCCGCAGGATATTGGGAGAGTGCTTTTGAATTTATACAACAATGCTTTTTATGCAGTAACTGAGAAAAAGAAACAACAACCTAACGACTACGAGCCTACGATTTCAGTAACTACTAAAAAGATTAATAATAAAGTAGACATAACGGTGAAGGATAACGGCAATGGCATTCCGCAGAAAGTCATTGACAAAATATTTCAGCCATTCTTTACCACAAAGCCTACTGGACAAGGAACGGGATTGGGGTTGAGTTTGAGCTATGATATTATTAAAGCGCATGGTGGAGAGATTAAGGTTAATACAATTGAAGGTGAATTTACTGAGTTTGTGATTCAGTTGCCTATATCAGTATAAATAGATTAATTTCCTTCACGCAATACAAAAGCAATGAATGGAGAGGAGAATATAGATCGGGTACCAAAGGGCAATGATACTCCTGAAGATGTGAATGAAAATGCTTCACACGAACAAACTATTGAACAATCAAAAACTCAATCTGAAAATATGGAAGTACATCACCATCCCAATGTCGAAAAGAAAAACTTCAAAGAATATTTTCTGGAAATTTATTGATGATTTTATGACAAATATTTCTTATTTACATGATAAACTATTTAAAATGAACAAGTCAGTAAGCATGATGTTTGTTGCAACTATCATTTTCATTTCTTCTTTCGGCCAGTTTTCTCCCGGCTA
>JADGPY010000452.1 GCA_017882205.1 Chitinophagaceae bacterium | reverse complement strand
TTAAAAAGTAGTGGCGCAAATTCTGAAAGATAAACTCTCCAAGTAAACCATGTATGAGCCCCTTCCGACTCTCTGTATACATAATTGAAATTGTGTTTCTTAAGTAGTTCAACAAGTGTCTTTGTGCCAGTATAGGCTAAAGGATCAGTAACTCCGCACCCTACCCAGTAAAGTTTCGGTTTACTTGCTTTGAGAGTTTCCAATTGCTTTTCTATCTCTGGAGTGGGATTTCTTACCCCTGCGCTGAAAACACCGATATATGAAAAAAGATCGGGATTGTTAAGCGTAGTATTGAAAGAATGCATACCACCCATAGATAAACCGGTTATTGCCCGGTTTTCTTTATTTGAATTAACCCTGTACACAGATTCAATGAATGGGATAAGGTCATTTACCAGACTTTTCTCAAAAGCTCCGTATGAAAATGCCATACCAGGTGCTGCAACGTTCTTAAGAGCAGGGCCTTCACCCGGAGCAGCATTTTGATTTGCATATCCGTTAGGCATTACAATGATCATTGGTTTAGCTTTCCCCTGTGCAATAAGGTTGTCGAGGATCAGGTGTGCTTTTCCCATGGTAGTCCACCCTTCTTCGTCAATAGACCCCCCGTGAAGCAAATACAAAACAGGATATTTTTCAGTACTTTTTTCATATCCTGCAGGAGTATAAACGAGCATCCTGCGATTCATGCCTAATGTAGGTGAGTTATACCAAACCCTGTTAAGAGATCCGTGGGGAACATCTTTTACATCAATATAGTCAGATTCATTTCCCGGAATAAATAAAACACTTAAAAGAGTAGCGCCATCTCTTTTTACTATAACATTGCTTGGATCAGTTACCATAACTCCATCAATTATATAACTATAACCATAGGAATTGGGTTTTATCGGTCCGAGGGTAACTGTCCATAAACCTGTTTCATCCTTTACAAGTTGTTCGCTGACAATAGGGCCCCTTTTCATTACCCCATTCTCAAAAGAAATAGATCCATAACCCTGCATCCATTCTCCTGTGACCCTTACGTCACGCGCTTCCGGAGCACTTAAACTGAACTTCACTTTGTTACCTTCCAATACTTCCATTGAACTTTTGGTTGGAGGTGGTTGCGAAATCGCCAAAAATGAAATGAGCGACATAAAAATTGAAAAAAATACTGTTTTCATAAATGTATGTTTTAGTGATTATTAAGATTAACTATATTTAAATTGCGTTGGTTTCCTGGTTCTAAAGCTTTTTGAGATTTATAATCAAATCCTCAATGCTTATTTCTTTATCATAGATCTTTATTAAATCTCCATTTTTATTATATAATGCCATAAAAGGAAGCTTTCCAATTTTGTAGTAATTTCCAACAAAAAAAGAATTCCCTTCAGTGCCTATAAATATGTTTGAATAATTATCCAAATGAAACTCAGTAACAAAATGCTTAACCTTATCTATTGACAAATTTGTAATCATGGCAATCGAGGTATTATTAAATTCTTTTATCCGGTTTAATAATTCTTTAGTCAATTGCTGACAATCTTCGCAATCAGGTGAAAAATAAATAATTACTATTGGTTCCCCCATTGGTAAATTGCCGGCAAGAAAAACTTTACCATTGACTTGAATCATTTGAAAAGGAGGTACTTTGTTATGTTGAGAATATGCTATTGATGATACCAGAAGCATCGCTACAGATAAAAGAAAGTATCGGAAAAAGTTATGTTTCATTTTAAAATTTTTAAAGTCATTATTATTAAAAGAGCTATCCCAAATAAAAACGACTTTTCAGATGAATATGTTTTTATAATGAGATATACCAAGCCTGTTCCGTAACTCTTTTGAGTATTCTGGCATAGCCCCATCATTTTCGCACACAAATGCAGCTATATCAACCGCTAACAAATGACATTCGGATAAATAACAGCCATTTAGTAATGAAACCATCAAAGCCGCTGTAAAAGAGTCTCCTGCTCCTATTGTGTCCTTGACTTTGACCACCGGAGTTTTAAGATACGACTTTTCATTTTTGCCGAATAAGTAACTCCCCTTTGCACCGCAAGTATAAGCGATCAGTTCAAGTTCATAATTTTCTAATAATTCCAGGCATAAATTTTCTTCATCGCCTTTCAATCCTAATAACTCAGCTATAATCAACAGTTCATCATCATTAATTTTTAAAATATTTGAGATCTTTAACGAGTCTTTTATCAATTGTTTATTATAGAAATTCTGTCGTAGATTAATATCAAATATCTTAAGCGTTTTTTCAGGCAGAAGATTCAGAAATTTTGTAATAGCGTTATGCGACACACTATTTCTTTGCGCCAGACTTCCAAAACAAACTGCATCGAGCTTCCCTGCCAGGTCAGAACTTTCAGATGTAAGTTCAATATAGTCCCAGGCCACATCTTTGGTTATTACAAAATCTGGCACTCCCCTTTCATCGAGAGTTACTTTAACGGTGCCGGTAGGGTAAGCAACCCGGCTTATAAGCATATTAATGTTTTTTGTTGATAGCCGGGAAATAATATCATTGCCCAATTTATCATTTCCAACTGCGCTTATAATATAGCTTTCAGCTCCCAGCTGACCGGTATGAAATGCGACATTTGCAGGTGCTCCACCTAATACATCACCCTGTGGCAACTGGTCCCAAAGCACTTCACCAATTCCTGCAACTTTAAATTTCCTGTTCATAATTAATTATTCTTTAAGACCAAGTTGTTTTTCGATCTCTTCAAGTGTTTTGCCTTTTGTTTCCGGGATCCAGATTTTAACGAAAACAAACGCCAAAATACTGAACGCTCCGAATATGCCGAATAAATAACTCAAACCCAAAGTACCCTGAATAACCGGGGCAAAATAGACTGCAAGGAATACACATAACCAACTTACAGCTGTTGAGAATGACATGGCTACACCCTTGATCCGGTTAGGATATATTTCAGAAATGATTACCCACATAACGGGTGCGAAGGAAGCAGCAAAGAAAGAAATATAAACTAATAGTGCAATTAAAACGCCTACGCCATTTTGGGCAGCTTTAGCAAATTCGAAGCATAAATAAGCCAACGAAATTATCATACCTGCAGCACCCCATAGTAATAAGGTTTTACGACCTTTTTTATCAACCAGCCAGAGGGCAACTATTGTCATGAAGAAATTCACCAGACCTACAATAACTGAAAGCATCATTGAATCAACCTTCGCAGAACCGGCCGATTGAAATATTTCGGGTGCAAACATTATAACGGCATTGATACCGGTAATTTGTTGAAAAGCGGCTACCAGAGTACCAATAAGAACAATTTTCCCTGTTTTACCTTTAAAGATTTCTCCAAAATGTATTTTTTCTTTACCTTTTTCGATTAAAAGGATTTTTTCCATTTCTGGCAGTTCATCATCAATAAGTTTCTGTCCGCCAATTCTATTCATTACACCCACAGCCTCTTCTCTTCTGTTTTTAGACAATAACCAGCGTGGACTTTCAGGCAGCGATGTTAAAAGAAAGATCAGATAAGCCATCCCAAAAATAGCCGGGACTGCCAGCATAAATCGCCAACTGTTATCCCCAAGTCCGATGAGAAGATAATCGGTAATATAGGCCACCAAAATACCGAATGTAATAGCAAACTGATTCATTGACACCAATTTACCTCTATTTTGTGCAGGCGATATCTCTGAAATATACATTGGGCCAACCACTGATGTTGCACCCACGGCAAGGCCAGAAAGCAAACGGAATATTATTAATACAGCTGAAGATCCTGCCAAAGCACAACCGATTGCTGAAATGATATATAAAACAGCAGTTGTAATCATTACATTCTTCCTGCCATATTTTTCAGTGAAATTTCCGGTAAAAAGTGCGCCTATTAAACAACCAATTGTTAAAAGTGCCGCAACTGTTCCCAATCCGCTGTCGCTCAGAGTGAATTCACCTTTAATCATCTCGACAGCACCTGAAATCCCTGCCATATTTAGTCCGAAAAGAAAGCCGCCGTTAACAGCAACAAACATTATCCAAAATAGAAATCGTCTATTCATCTGATTCATTAAAAGGTCAATAACTACACAAAAAAATTCAACAATTACTTA
>JADGPY010000451.1 GCA_017882205.1 Chitinophagaceae bacterium | reverse complement strand
GGATAATTCCATGGGGCGATAATTAGCACTACCCCCAGTGGATCATGGTAGATTTTACTTGACGAAGGAAGATTCACAAGGTTTGTGGAGGTTGATGAAGGTCGCATCCATTTTTTAAGACTTTTTATTGCTACATTTATTTCTGTTACAATCAATCCAATTTCGGTTGCATAAGATTCCTCCGGGCTTTTTTTAAGATCCACATATAATGCCTCCAGTAAAGACTTTTCTTTATTTTTTATCACCTTCTTCAACTCCATTAACTGTCTTAAACGGAAGTTGTACGATCTTGTGTTACCGTTATTGTAGTATTCTCTCATCAACTGAAGTGATGAGGACACTGGTTTACTATTCATAAGCATAAAATGCTGAGTTTAAAATTCAGATCATTGATAGTTTCGGATGCCCATTCATGCGGAAATAGCTTTTACAATATTATTGCTTAAAGGCGAAACAGAAGAAGAAAAAAATTGTAACAGGTTTCCCTCTTCATCCACAAGGTACTTACAGAAATTCCATGTAGGTTCCTGGCTATTCCATCCATTTTTTGAAGGATTGGCAAGCCATTCATAAACTGGTTGTTTAATCTTTCCCGTTACGATTCCCTTGGAGAACAACTGAAAGGTTATTCCAAAATTCCTCTCGCAAAATGATGCAATATTTTTATCAGAGTCTGGTTCCTGCCCCCCGAAATCATTCGCCGGAAAGCCTAGTACAACAAGATTACTTTTATATAACTGATGTAACTTTTCCAGTTCTTTATATTGAGGAGTATACCCACATTCACTGGCTACATTAACCAATAAAACTTTTTTCCCTGAATACCTGGCAAAATCAATTAACTCCCCATCATTTGCAGTTGCAGATAAATTGTAGAAAGATTCTTTTGGCTTAATATTATCCTTATTTGATAAAATTGTTATGCCTACCCCAGTGCCCTTTGAAAGGCTCATCCTCACATCGTATAACCGGGTTATTAATTTTTTTATGAGGCCCATATGGAGAGTTCAAGATAGCTGAAAAAAATGAAACCTTTTTTTATAACTGCAACAGGTTTGGAATTGTGTGATGACAATAAACAGAAGTAATAAAATAATATTTAATGCTTAAAAGCAGTTTTACCTTTGGAAAATGAAATCATTATCAGGGGTTTGCCTGTTGCCTGATATACTTTGTTGAACTTCATAACATAGATAATGACACATGAATATTTTATGAACCAGGCTTTAAGAGAAGCACAGAATGCCTATGATGAGGAAGAGGTGCCTGTTGGCGCTATTATCGTTATGAAGGATAAAATTATTGCCCGTGGATATAACCAGGTAGAAAAATTAAACGATTCTACTGCACATGCTGAAATCATTGCGCTAACTTCTGCATTTAATTTCCTGGGGGCAAAATATCTTCCAGAGGCAACTTTGTACGTCTCCATTGAGCCTTGCCTCATGTGTGCAGGTGCTCTCTACTGGTGTAAGATTGGTGCGCTCGTCTATGGAGCAGATGATAAAAAGAATGGCTATAAAAAATTTATTTCTGATTCAACAAACCCTTTCCACCCAAAAACCACTATAATACATGGAATTAATAAAGCTGAATGTGCCGCTTTAATGAAAAACTTCTTCAAGGCACGCAGATAAATCTAAAACCCCGTCAGGGGTAACATTATTATAGTAAATTTGTTTCACATTTTATCTAACATTAAACTAATAATTATGGCATTTACATTACCAGCTCTTCCGTATGCAACAGGCGCATTGGAGCCACACATTGATACTAGAACTATGGAGATTCACCATGGCAAACACCACCAGGCATACGTAGACAACCTGAACAAAGCAATCGCAGGAACAGAAAATGAGAATAAAAGCCTTGAGGAATTGGTGAAAAACGCGGGTTCCATCAGCCCTGCAGTTAGAAATAATGGTGGTGGCCATTGGAATCATAGCTTCTTCTGGGAAAGCCTTGCTCCAAATGCAGGTGGAACGCCAACCGGGAAATTAGCTGAGGCTATCAATTCTGAATTTGGTTCGTTTGATGCATTTAAAGAAAAATTTAATACTGGTGGAATGACCCGTTTTGGAAGCGGATGGGTTTGGCTTGGTATGAACAATGGTAAGTTGACTATTTGTTCTACTCCAAACCAGGATAACCCCTTAATGGATGTTGCTGAGTGCAAATGCACTCCACTACTCGGTTGTGATGTTTGGGAACATGCATACTATCTTAAATATCAGAATAGACGTGCTGATTATTTAAGTGCTTTCTGGAATGTTGTGAACTGGAACAAAGTGGCAGAAAGATTTGGAAATTAAATATAATTGAGCCACAGAGACGGAGGCACAGAGTTACACATAGCAAAAACGATGCTTCCCCGTGTAACTCTGTGCCTCCGTGTCTCCGTGGCTCAATTTCTTTTTACCCTCAGGGTACGGGATCATGCCCAGAGTTCCCCCATGGATTGCATCGTGCAATTCGTTTTACGGTTAACCACAGACCCTTGATGGGGCCGTATTTTTTCAAAGCTTCAATGCCATATTGAGAACAGGTTGGCGTGTACCTGCAGGATGGACCAAGCCATGGCGAAATAATCCATTGATAGAGCTTAATAAGAATAATAAATGGAAGGCTAAGTATTTGCAGGAACATTTTCATCGGCAATTTTATTCAACCTGTTTATAACATTTGTCATTTTACTATAAATCTCCTGGTAGCCAGGTAATTCATTTCCTGTATAAATAATAAAAACGGCAAGGCATTTATTGTTTTTAATAAGAACTTCTTCCAAAACACTTTTCTGAAGACGATACGCTTCCCTCATTATTCTTTTTATCCTGTTACGATCTACTGCTTTTTTAAAATTCTTTGTGCTTACAGCAAATCCTGCCTGCAAGGTAAAAATGCCATCAGAGCGAAACATAAATAAGGTACGAAAAGGGAAATTTGAAAATGAGCCCCCTTCCCTGAATAACTGGTCAATCAGTTTCCTGCTTTTAAGCTTCTGCGTTTTGCTATATGTAAGGCTTTGCTTGATTACTTTATTTTGTCAAATATCCTTCTTTTCGCGCTTCGTGCGAAAGAACTTTGCCAGAGAGGAGACGAGGCACGGAAAACTTTTTCCCGTGCCTCCGTGGCAATATTTCCTGGCGCGAAGCGCCCAAAAAAATAGTCCCGTATGACGGAACTATCAGTATTTTAAATAAATAGGTTACTTTATTTTTTATCGCCGTGCTCGTCAGAAACACTAAGCTTATGGCGGCCTTTCTTTCTACGACTTGCTAGAACCTTACGTCCGTTAGCAGTCTCCATTCTCTTACGAAAGCCATGTACACTTTTCCTGCGGCGCTTATGTGGTTGATAGGTTCTTTTTTTTCCAGGCATGTTTATTTCCCTTTACAATTAATAATGTTGTTCACCAACAAGGCACCATCCCGTTGTTTGTGAAAGGACGGCAAAGGTAATAAAATATTTTTATTTATTACAAGGTTATTTGCCTGGAATGGATGGTATTCCCAAAAAAAGAAGCGCTGTGAAAATCGAAATCGCTGGCACTATCTGTAGTAAAAAACTGTATACTATTGCCTTTTAGACACCGGAATTCAAATTCAGGATGCTTTTTTAAGTATTTTTTCAGGCTATTTGCTACAATCTCGCCCTGCGAAACCAATTGCACCCCTTTAGGTATAAATTGTTGGATTTTCTTTATTAATAAAGGGTAGTGTGTACAGGCTAATAAAATCGTATCTATTTCCCCCGACTGACTTAACAGCTCATTTATTCCCTTTTGGATGAAATAATCCGCGCCTGGAGACATATATTCATTATTTTCAACAAGTGGTACCCACATTGGGCAGGCTTGTTGGTAAACTTTGATTGACGGGAAGAATTTATTTATTTCTATTTTGTATGATCCAGACTCAACTGTACCCGTAGTTCCTAATACCCCAATCGAATTTGTTTTTGTAAAATTCCCGATAATTTCAGTGGTTGGCCTTATCACACCCAGGACTCTGTTTCCAGGAGCCAGGGTTGGAAGATCCACTTGTTGGATTGTTCGCAAGGCTTTAGCAGATGCTGTATTGCAGGCAAGAATGACCAGTGGGCATCCTTGCCTAAAGAACCATTTCACACACTCAAGAGTGTATTGATATATGCTTTGATAGCTATGGCCCCCATAAGGGGACCTTGCATTATCTCCCAGATATAAGTAATTATATTCAGGTAGTTGACGTACAATCTCTCTTAATATGGTGAGTCCCCCATACCCTGAATCAAATACTCCTATGGGCCCTTTATCCTTATTCATTAGGCTACCTGGTGAAAATAAAAAAACCACCTTATCAAAGATGGTTTTTTTATCCCGTAAGGGATTAAATATTGTTAAAAAATTATTTCTTCCCGGGTGGATTTGTTTTAGGAGCAGCATCTTTTAAGCCCAGCTTCCTTTTAACAAGGCTACCAAGATCGTCGGCTGGTGGCATTACAAGTAATGC
>JADGPY010000450.1 GCA_017882205.1 Chitinophagaceae bacterium | reverse complement strand
TTTTTGTGGAATGAAAACCTTAACTGGAACCTTTGAACATCCCAAAGCAATTCCTGGGAGATAAAGAGACCTGAACCGAAGATGTTGGCAGCAAAATCCCCAGGGCTAAATCCATATTCAGACGAAAATCCATCCAGCACTTCAATGATCGACTGATAAGCCACTCCACTCAAGCCCCCTATCCAAATTCTTTTCTTATCAGATAAACCTGCCCAGCGCCACATTTCAGAGTTAGCACGGCTTTCGAGATACGCTGAATAAGCATGACCAACCTTGTCAACCTGTAGCCATTCTGCATCGTCATTAAAAAAATGGAATCCACTTCTAGGGTAGTTTGCATACCATGCAGCATTTAATGCCACAAGGAGCCCTGAATATGCCACTATATTTGCCGTAGTAACAAAATGTACCCGTTTTTTATTATAAGGATAAATTTTAAAACCATTAACACCCGTTGGCAATTCATGCCACTCATGACTTTGAACCTGTGAACTATCCTGTGAATATGTAGAAAAAGAAAATATAGAATATTGCAGGCAAAAGAAAACAGTAAATAAAAGATAGAACCTTTTCGAATAGGAGAGATATAGAGGTTTATGCATCATTCGCAAATTTAGGCCATATTTTCTTCGTGTTCTGTGTTGCATTTATTCTATCCAGGTTTGAAATAATCAAAATTATATATCTTCAAACCTCAAATCACTAATGTCAATTTTTTTATATGGACGCAAATATAAGGGAGCGAATTAATAATTGGTTAGAAGGGCCATATGATGATGCTACAAAAGAGGAGATCAAAAAACTGGAAAAAGAGGATCCAGAACAGTTGGCTGATGCTTTTTACCAGAACCTGGAGTTTGGAACTGGTGGATTAAGGGGGATCATGGGCGTAGGTACCAACAGGATGAATAAATATACTGTAGGTATGGCCACCCAGGGATATGCGAATTATTTAAAAAAGTGCTTCCCTGAAGTCAAGGTTGCTATTGCATATGACTGTCGGAATAATAGTCGGGCATTTGCTGAAATAGCGGCCAATATATTTGCTGCTAATGATATCAAAGTATATTTATTTGAATCACTAAGACCCACCCCTGAATTAAGCTTCACCATTCGTTATTTTGGCTGCCAGGGTGGAGTGGTTTGTACCGCATCGCACAATCCAAAGGAATATAATGGTTATAAAGCCTATTGGGATGATGGCGCACAGATGGTGCCGCCTCATGATAAGAACGTGATCACTGAAGTGGAAGCTATTAAAAGCATTGATGATGTAAAATGGACAGGTGGCGAAAAAAATATCACCATTATTGGTAAAGAGATTGACGAAGAATATATTAAGATGGTGAAAGGGTTAAGTGTTAACCCAGAAGTATGTAAAGCCCAACACGACCTTAAAATTGTTTACACACCTATACATGGCAGTGGGATCATGCTGGTACCGCAGGTTTTAAAGGCATATGGATTTGACAATGTTCATATTGTCGATGAACAGGCTACCCCGGATGGGAATTTCCCTACCGTAAATTATCCGAACCCGGAAGAAAAAGAGACAATGAGCATTGGTCTTAAAAAAGCCCGGGAGCTGGATGCAGATATTTTGCTTGGCACAGATCCCGATGGAGATCGTGTAGGCATTGGCGTGAAAGATCAACATGGGGAATGGATATTAATGAATGGAAACCAGACAGCAGTGCTTGCTTTTAGCTATATGATTGAAGCCAGGAAGGCTAAAGGGATTGGAAAGCCAAATGATATGGTGATAAAGACGATTGTTACCACAGACATGATTGATAAAATAGCAAAGGAAAACGGTGTTTCTTGTTATAATGTTCTTACAGGTTTTAAATGGATTGCCGAGATGATCAAAGAAAAAGAAGGTAAAGAAAATTACATCATTGGCGGAGAAGAAAGTTTTGGATTGATGATAGGGGATAAGATTCGTGATAAAGATGCCGAAAGTGCAGTTGCCATTATTTGTGAAATGGCTGCTTACGAAAAAAACCAGGGTAGGAGCCTTTTTGAAAAACTGATAGACCTCTACATACAATATGGATTCTACAAGGAAGACCTTATCTCTATTACAAAAAAGGGAATGAATGGTAGCAAAGAGATCGCTGAAATGATGCAGGGGTACAGGGATAATCCGCCAAAACAGATCAATGACTCAAATGTAGTACAATCGCTGGACTACCAACAACAGCTAAGCACCAACATTCAAACGGGAACTACAGAAAAAATCAATTTACCTTTAAGTAATGTGCTGCAATTTATTTTAGCAGATGGAACGAAGATCTCAGCACGCCCTAGTGGAACAGAACCAAAGATCAAGTTTTATTTTAGTGTAAATACAAAACTTAACAGTGTTATTGAACTGGAAGCAACGGAAAAACAACTGGACGACAAAATACAGACTATAATTTCAGATATGAAATTGAAATAAACGTTAGCCAATTTTTTTTATTGCTTAATCACGATTACATTAAAGCTGATATTTACTGGCATGGCTGTTTGATCTTCCAGATAAATTGCCCATGTTGTTCCGGTCCAAAAAACCCCGGTTGTTTTGTTTAAATAAGTATTGTTAGGAGTATAGTTATGAGTAACAATTATTATATCATTTATTGAAGGAGAGTCATACGATAGATTGGTATAGTCGCCACCTGGCGTATTGCCTGCAGTGGTGGTGTGTTTAAAAGCTGTTTTGTTGGTTCCGCTTACTTTAATAAATCCGTTGTTCACCTCCAAAGCAGTTTTTCCTGAACTATGCTGAGCAATTACTCCTGCGCCGGTTGCACTTTGTGAATATCCAAGTACCCCATAATCCCCATAACCTCCAACACCTGCAGAATACACTCCACCAGATGAGGTGCCTTCAGAGGTGCCAATAACACCAAAAGCATCTGTTCCCGAATTAGCAACATTTTGTCCCGTTACACCTGCATAACTGAAGCTTCCGGTTCTTGGTGAACCAGAGACGCCAAGTACGCCAGAACCATTGTTAGTACTTCCATTTTCTCCATAAATAGCCCCAACTGTTGCAATAGGAGAGTAAAATATGTTGTCGAGCCTTCTTGCATGAAATTTTGCGAAGGGAGACGGACTAACGCCCACTCCAACATTTCCAGCATTTGAATTATAAATATCTGCACCAGAAACTGTCCAGGAAGTTGCACTACCGGGAAGATTTTGCCAGGTAGCCGTGCCGGTTGCATTACTCGTTAATACTTTGTTCGCTGCTTCGCCTATACCCATAAATTGTAAAGCGCCTTGTGTTTTAAGAGCCAATGCCGAACCTGTGAAATCCTGAAAGTATCCA
>JADGPY010000449.1 GCA_017882205.1 Chitinophagaceae bacterium | reverse complement strand
CCAAGGTTATTGATTCTTTAACCATAAACAAAAAGGGGTGAAATTTGTCTTTGATCATCATCAAAAATAATTTAAGGTTCTTCAACATTATTGATGGGATGGCGGGAGAGAATGTTATCTTTGAGACAGTAATGTAAAAAGATGTACCTCTTTATAAATTATTGGCTGCTGATTCAATGATTAATAACGTTTTATCGAAAATTGGGGGCCGTCATTTAAACAAAATTAAACGGACTTAGTTAAATAATCAGGGGCCTCTCATAAGGGCCTTAAAATAAGAGATCAACTAAAATGATTAACCGAAAAGACAAAACTTTAATAGCAGCTGTATTTTCCATTGCTGGAATCATGATCAATTGTACAAACCCTCCGCAAAAGGCAAGCGGCGAAGGATTAACGGTTGCAAAGAAAAAAGTATCAGCAATAATTCCGGAAGCTGTTCCTCCCGCGCCTGCTGCTCCTGTTTTGGATACTGCAATTTACAATCAAAAGTTAATTAATCTGTCAAACGGTGACAGTTCAGGACGCTGGCCCGTAAAGAAACAGCCCTATCCTCTTCCTGGGGCAATATTACCATTTAAGCGGATCGTGGCATTTTACGGCAATCTCTATTCAAAAAAGATGGGAATACTGGGTGCACTGCCTCCGAAGGAAATGCTGGAAAAATTAGATTCCGAAGTGAAGAAATGGGAAATGGCAGATCCGAAAACACCTGTTCAACCGGCATTGCATTATATTGCTGTGGTTGCACAAGGTACTGGCGGGAAAGATGGTAAATATCGCTATCGGATGCCATTCCATCAAATAGATTCAGTCCTAAACATTGCAAAAATGAGGGAGAATACGATCGTCTTCCTTGACATTCAGGTGGGATTAAGCAGGATCAGTGATGAATTACCCCAGTTGGAAAAATATCTTAAAATGCCTAATGTTCATCTGGGGATTGATCCTGAGTTTTCTATGAAAAGCGGAAGAAAACCTGGAACCATTATTGGGACCTATGATGCGGCGGATGTCAATTATTGTGCTGATTATCTTGCCCAACTTGTGAGGGAGAATCATCTTCCTCCGAAGATATTTATCGTTCACCGCTTCACAAGAGATATGATTACTAATTACAGAAAGATCAAATTGCATCCTGAAGTTCAGATTGTAATGAACATGGACGGATGGGGAGAACCTGCACTAAAAAAGGGAACTTACCGTTACTTTATAAACCAGGAGCCCGTGCAATTTGCCGGCTTTAAATTATTCTACATCAATGATTTAAAAAAAGCTCCGGGCAGAATGCTGACACCTGATGAACTGATGGCATTGAAACCTCTGCCAATATACATTCAGTATCAGTGAGTAATTGAAGATATTTATTGTAAGACCTCAAGGACTTTGGAAATCCTTGAGGTTTATCAGCCGGTTTAATCTTCCAAAGTGCTCAGATCCCCTTCAGGCAATCCCAATGCCCTTGCCTTCAACACTCTTCTCATAATTTTACCACTTCTTGTTTTAGGTAGAAGATCAGTAAATATTACTTCTTCTGGACGAGCGATCGGTCCCATGTGCTCAACCATATGCATAATCATTTCATGTTCAAGCTCTTTCGAACCAGTATACCCTCTTTTAAGCACAGCAAAAATATGAACACTATTTCCTTTAATGTTGTGCGGTAATGCAACTGCTGCAGATTCGGCAATGGCAGGATGACTTGCCATAACGCTTTCAATTTCAGCTGTACCCAAGCGATAACCGCTGACCTTAATTACATCGTCAGTACGTCCGATTATCCAAAAATAACCATCCTCATCCATTTTTGCCGAATCACCAGTTAAATACCATCCTTGTTGTTGATATTTATTCCAGTAGGTTTCAATAAACCGATTTGGATCGCGGAAGATTCCTGCTGTCATCCCAGGCCAGGGCGTTTTAATAACAAGTGTACCTTCTTCACCGGTTTTAACATCTTTCCCATGGTCATCAACTACTGCTATAACGTTGCCAAAGAATGGTTTAGTAGCCGAGCCGGGCTTCAATGGCATGACAGGTAAAGGAGTGATCATGAATCCGCCTGTTTCGGTCTGCCACCATGTATCCATGATCGGGCAATTTTCCTTTCCTACCACTTTATAATACCAGCGCCAGGCTTCAGGGCTGATAGGCTCCCCAACGGTACCTAAGAGTCGCAGCGAACTGAGATCATTACGGTTAGGCCATGAATCGCCAAATCTCATCAAACTCCTTATTGCGGTTGGTGAAGTGTATAAAATATTAATCCCATACTTTTCGACAATCTTCCACCATCTGTCAGGGTAAGGATGTGTGGGCGCCCCTTCGTAAAGCATAATAGTAGAACCGTTCATCAACGGACCATAAACAATGTAACTGTGGCCGGTAATCCATCCAGGATCAGCAGCACACCAAAAACGATCCTCAGGATGAATATCGAAAACCATGCGATGTGTCGTGGAAGCATAAACGCTGTAGCCGCCATGAGTGTGTACCAATGCTTTTGGTTTACCTGTAGATCCCGAGGTATAAAGAAGGAAAAGCATCTCGGATGAATCCATTGGTTCTGTTTCACATTTGTTCGATGCAATAGGAAGTGCCTTTAAATCGTGAAGCCAATAATCGCGGCCATTTTCCATATAAACATCAGCTCCTGTACGCTTCACGGTAATACAAATCTCCATTGTGGGGGATAGCTCCATAGCTTTATTGACCACACTTTTCATTTCCACTATTTTGCCGCGACGATAACCCCCATCGGCCGTAATGACCACACGGCTGTTTGCATCATTGATGCGATCGGCTAACGCCTCATGACTAAATCCACCATAAACAACACTATGGACTGCCCCTATTTTAACACAAGCCAACATCGCAATAATCTGCTCCGGGATCTGGGGCATGTAAATGGTTATGACATCTCCCCTCTTAACCCCCATGCTTTTTAAAATGTTGGCGAACTGGCACACTTCCCGGTTTAGTGCATGGTAGGAAAATGTTCTGACATCTCCAGGTTCGCCCTCCCATATTAAAGCTAGTTTATTCCGATTTGGAGTATTTAAATGCCTATCGATAGCATTGAGAATTATATTTGTTTTTCCGCCCTCAAACCATTTAAAAAAGGGCGGATTGCTTTTATCCAAAACCTGATCCCATTTTTTGTACCATGAAAGTTGATTAGCTTGTTCCGCCCAAAATTTTTCAGGCTCTTTAATTGACCAGGCATACATCTGATCGTACTCCTTAATGTTTGCATTGTCAATCACGGATTGAGACGGATAGTAGAATTTTTCATCATTCCTGTTTTCCATAATTAGCGTTTTAATTTAGAAGCAAAATAATTTTAGGTAATTATCAATTAATGAGCCTGAAAAATTTT
>JADGPY010000100.1 GCA_017882205.1 Chitinophagaceae bacterium | reverse complement strand
TGCCGCTAGCGTTCATCCTGAGCCAGGATCAAACTCTCCATTGTAAATGAGATTTGATCTGACTTGTAAATTCTCTCTCGAAAATTAACGTCAAATTCTAATTATTAATTACGCTAAAAATTACCTTGTTTTCCCAATGTTATTGAGATGCTATTGCTTCCAAACTTTCAAAGATCTTTTGGCCTTGTTTGACCACCCATTTTTATTTGGGAGTGCAAAGGTAAGAGCCTTTATTTAACCAACCTAATTTTTCTACTTTTTATTTTAGAAATCTTATGTTGAAAAATGTATTTTTTGTGAAGAACTATGCCTTTTTTCAAAAGCGGATTGCAAAGATAAGAGGTTTCACTAAAACACCAAATGTTTTTGATGTTAGTTTTGTTAAGGAATTATAAATCATTGTGATAGCAAGCTTTTCAATGGAAATAACATTTTAGTTTCTTACATGGAAATAATATGATCAGGATAGTTTACTTCTCTCAGGAATAATCCATGTGCCGGAACTGAAAAATCCGCGAGGCTGGAGTCCCTCCTTTCAATGATATTTCGAAATTGATCAACGGTTATCTTACCCGTTCCTACTCTTAGCATTGTACCTGCAAGACCTCGCACCATCCCTCTTAAAAACCTGTTACCTGTAACATGATATACCTGTGAACTTCCTTCTGCTTTCCAATTACTTTCATGGATAGTGCATATAAAATTATTTACCTGCGTATTTCGCTTGGAAAATGAGGTGAAGTCCTGGTACTCTAAAATGATAGAACCAGCCTGTTGCATGGCTTCCATATTAATCCAGTATGGAAAAAAATAAGCCCTGTCTTCTAAAAATGGATCTTTCTTATGATAAATAATATACCGATAGCTCCTGCTGATGGCGTCAAACCTGCAATGGGCCTCAGCCGATACCTGGAAGATGTTTTTTATGACTATATCCCTTGGAAGAATGGCATTGAGATGATATATATTGGATGGATCCAGATCATTTTTATAGTCAAAATGAAAATAATTCTGCAATGCATGCACACCTGCATCAGTGCGGGAAGATCCCGTTAGTGAAAAACGTTCTTTATAAAATATTTGCAAGCACCTCTCAACTTCTGCCTGGATAGAATTAGCATTTTCCTGTACCTGGAGACCTGAATAATTGCCACCCTTATACGAAACCTCTATAAAAAAACGTGGCATAACAGGTTGAAAGAATTTTAAATTGCTTTAATGGTGGATCATCGCCTTAAAACGATTGATATAATAGCTGTCAGAAAGTTGGGATTCTAAACTCTGGAATATATCCGAATCTGATACAAATGGATAAGCAGTTTCAAGGAATGAATATTTTCCATCGTCTTTCAAAAATAGGGCACTCAGATTTTTTACCTGCTCTGTAGAAAAGCATTTGGTTTTGAATGTTTTTTTGGCCACCCTTATCATGTCATCCTCATTATTTTCTGCGGCCATCTTTTTCCTGAGTTTAAGAAAATCATCATCCGATGCGGTAGACTTGCAATCACTATTGATCATTCCCGATTTGGAGACAGGGACGGTTCCGGGCTTTTCCAGGGCAGATTCTTTTAACTCAATAAATTTAGGTTGGTCCTTCGAAACTTCTTCCTTAGGAGTTTGTTGGTGTGGCTTCGAAGTCGTTGAATCATTATATGCCTGATCAGTTTTCACTTCTTGCTGAGTCGCTGGAACGTTCGGTACAACCTGGTCTGCATTTTTCTCTTCAACTTTCGAAATATTTTGTGATTGATCTGTAGCGGAAACTATTTTAGTAGTGTCTTTAACAGATTGATCTGTAGCGGAAACTATATTAGCAGTGTCTTTAACAGATTGATCTGTAGCGGAAACTATAGTAGCAGTGTCTTTAACAGCTTTCTTTTTCTCAACCTTTTCAACTGGCAGGAAAATACTAATAGTGTCTGCCTGGTTGTTATATTGATCAACATAAACAAATTGATAGCCATCTTTATTTTTCTTCTTGCTGGTTCTTTTAATGGATGAAGTGTATGCTGTATCATTAGTTGTAGCAGGCACTATATTCTGGTCTGCCAGGGTTGGCTGTTCTGCATTTTTTAAAGGTTCTGTAGATTGCTTATTTGCCTCATTTGCAATTTTGGGTTCCTCTATTACTTCCTCTTTCCTGTTGATGGTAGAATCATGCACAACATTAGCAAGCATATTTGAAAATGGATCACTGCTGTTTTCTCTTACTGCGGATGCCTTTTTTATTATTACGTCTCCTGCCATAATCACTTCGGATGACTGAAGATTGAAAAGCCCCCATCCCTTATCTCCAAAATTTTTTACCAGGAAACCCAGGTCTTTATTATCCACTACACAATTGAAAACCTGTTCTGGAAATAAATTCTTTGGAAATCCCAACATAATCTTATAATTACCGTCCGTTAATTTTGAAAGAATAAGATATCCTGTAGCTGAGGAACTGAATACCTTATTTTCTAACTTCACATAGAAAGCTTGCTTATTTTCTGTTTGTAAATAAATGAAATGATTTTGCTGGGCAGAAACAGAAAAACTAAGCACAGATAAAAATAGAATGGATAATAGTCGCATGGTCGATATTACAATTACAAATCTAAATCAATAAAATATACTATTTGCCTTCTATCCAAAAAATGAAGTGAATTAACAATAAGCAGATTACTTTTGACATTTAAAAATTATTTATGAAGAAATTGTTTTTGCTCATTCTGGCAGCAAGCCCTTTTATATTGAAGGCTCAAACAGAGGATGAGCCAAAGGATACTTCCTGGAAATCCATTTACCGGGCAGCAGCAACCAGGATCAATGATCTTGTGCACACTAAGCTCGATGTAAAGTTTGACTATGATAAATCTTACCTGTACGGAAAGGAATGGGTTACCCTGCACCCGCATTTTTATCCCACGGATTCTTTGACCCTGGACGCGAAAGGAATGGATATTAAGGAAGTGTCGGTAATGAAAGGAACATCTAAGTCAAAGTTGAAATACGACTACGACAGTATGCTGTTGCGCATAACTCTTGATAAAACCTATAAGGCCGATGAGAATTATACCATTTACATAGACTATGTTTCCAGGCCTAATGAATTGAAAACAACAGGAAGTGCCGCAATTACAGATGCCAAAGGCTTGTATTTCATAAACCCTAAAGGGGAAGATAAAGACAAGCCTACCCAAATCTGGACACAGGGTGAAACGGAGGCAAACAGTGCATGGTTCCCAACCATCGATAAGCCTAATCAAAAAACAACTGATGAGATTTATATGACCGTTCCGTCAAAATATGTAACGCTCAGCAATGGCTTATTAATAAGCCAGAAAAAAAATGCCGATGGTACCCGCACAGATTATTGGAAAATGGATCTTCCACATGCACCCTATTTATTCTTTATGGGAGTTGGAGACTATTCAATTATTAAAGACAGCCATAATGGTAAAGAAGTTAGTTATTATGTAGAAAAAGAATATGCACCTGTAGCACGCAAGATCTTTGGCGAAACCCCTGCCATGATCGGTTTTTATGAAAAGATTACCGGGGTTCCTTATGCATGGCCAAAATATGCTCAGATCGTAGGAAGAGATTACGTGAGCGGTGCCATGGAAAATACTTCTGCAACCCTGCACCAGGAAAGCGCTTACCAAAATGCAAGGGAATTAACGGATGGCAATCGCTGGGAAGACGTAATTTCACATGAATTATTTCACCAATGGTTTGGTGACTTAGTAACCACACAAAGCTGGAGCAACATTACCTTGAATGAATCATTCGCAGATTACAGTGAAACATTATGGAATGAATACAGGTATGGTAAAGACAAAGGTGATGAGCACATCCAGGAGAACAGAACGGCATACTTATCAAATCCGTCAAATGCGCAAAAAGATCTTGTTCGTTATACCTACAGGGATAAGGAAGATGTTTTTGACCAGGTAAGCTATCCAAAAGGAGGAGCCATCCTTCATATGCTAAGGTATTTGGTGGGTGATGACGCATTTTATAAATCATTGAATAAATATCTTACCGATAATAGATTCAAGAGTACTGAAGTAGCACAATTGCGTCTTGCATTTGAAGCTGTAACTGGTCAGGATCTTCATTGGTTCTTTAACCAGTGGTACTATGGAAGTGGTCATCCTAAACTTACCATCGATTATAATTACAGTGGTGACAATGCGCAGGTTATTCTTAAGCAGACCCAGAATACGGGAAAGATCTTCCGTCTTCCAATTACCATAGATGTATACAATGGCAGCAATAAATTACGTTACAAAGTTTGGATGACTCACCAGGTTGATACTTTCAATTTCCGTTCTGCAGTAAAACCAACCTTGATAAATGTGGATGCAGATAAGATATTATTGGTAGATAAAACAGATAATAAAACTTCTGATAATTATGTAGAGCAATGGAAGAATGCTAAAAACTATCTTGATCGCAGGGAAGCGCTTGATTTCTTTGCAAAGAAAAAAATGCCTGAACTGGCACAAGGCCTGCACGACAGATATTATAACCTGAGACTATATACCCTGAACAGGCTTGATTTGAATAAATCATTGCTTACTCCCGAAGTATTGACCGAAGTTGAACATATCGCAAATACAGAGCCTTACAAAACAGTAAAGGCGAAAGCAATAGATATCTTAGCTAAGCAGAAAGACAAGAAATACACCGCTCTATTTACAAAATATGTTAGTGATTCATCTTATTCCGTTGCAGGCTCAGCCCTGGATGGTTTAAGCAAATTGGATCCTGCTAATGCCTACACCCTTGCGAAAAAATACAGCAATGATGCAAAAGGAAAACTTGGAGCTATTGTTTCCGGAGCTATTATGGCAAATGGTACTGAAGAAGACTTCATTATCATTTTTAACCAGTATAAAAATGCACCACTGAATGAATCTAAATTGCAATTAACATCAGACTTCGGTAATTACCTGGTGAAAGTTAAAAATGGTGATAATGTAAAGAAAGGGGTAGACGAGATGATGAAATTCCGGAATATTGTTCCTGAACAATACAGGAACTTCACTGATCCAACGTTTAAACAGGCTTTTGATAAAATAGCTAAGGCTAAAAAAGACGAAGGGAATACCCAGGTGGCTGATTATATTAATGGGTTAATGAAGTGATTTTTTGCCTGACAAATTTACCATCCTCCGCCGGCACCGCCGCCGCCGCCGCCGCCACCACCAAAGCCTCCAAATCCTCCGCCTCCACCACCTCCAAATCCTCCTCCAAATCCTCCACCACCACGGGAACCACCGCCACCCATCATACTACCAAGGAAAAACCATGGTAATCCACCAAGGCCGCCAAAACCACGCCTGCTGGCATAGCCACCGCCACCTCCTCCACTAAAGAATGAGATGATGACGAAGAAAATAACTATTAGAAAGATGATTGTTTTGAAAGATAATCTGCCTCCGCGTCCTGGTTGTTTCGCAGAGGGATCTGCCTTAAATTCTCCCGCTGCCGCCTGTATGATAGCATCTACTGTATTGTCAAAACCACGGTAAAAATCTTTTTCCTTAAAATAAGGTATCATCCGCTGGTCAACGATCTGTTTCACCGTAACATCAGGAAGTACCCCCTCCATTCCGTACCCGGTAGCTATCCATGCTTTGCGCTGATTTTTAGAAACCAGGATAACCACTCCGTTATTCTTTCCCTTAACCCCAACACCCCATTCCCTGAGGTATTTTAGGGCAATATCATCAATCGCATAGTCTCCCAGGTCTTCAACCGTGATGATCACTATAGCTGACGAAGTGCTTTCGTTATAATTGTCTATCTTTTGTTCTAAGGCATCCACCTGGAAAGACTCCAGCATCTTGCCATAATCGTTTACTGCCTTAGGCGGATCAGGCTTTGGGTTAATTGTTTGTGCAAATGCATTGATCGCGATAAATAAAAAGAATATTGAGAGGAGTTTCTTCATATCAGGGGACTATTTGCCAAAAATAATTTCATCAGGCAATTCATTTTTATTAGTGTCTTTATTGTAAGGAAAATGTTCTGCAAGCGTTTCTCCGATCTCCTTTATTACATGAGTAATACCTTCAATATAATTATCTTTATTAAAGTGATAGAGCATTTTATTCACTGCTTCCTTCCAGTATTCATCTCCTGTTTTTTCGTGTATCCCACTATCGCCATATATTGCCAGTTGACGGTCTTTTAATGCCACATAGATCAGTACTGCATCTCGCAGCTCTGTATTTTCCATTTTTAAGGAGTTGAAAATCTCTATTGCCCTGTCAACAGGATCGATAAACTTGCAACGGCTTTCTACAAACACCCGGACCTCCCCACAGGTTTGCATTTCCGCTTCCTTGATGGCATGTACAATTTGTTCTTTTTCTTCTTTAGAAAAAAAATCCTTCTTCTTCAAAAATGGAAATAATCGCATTACATATTATTTGGAGAAATCAACTTTAGGTACATTCTGGCTACCCTCATCAGCTTTAAAGCCTTCTTTTACGTGGAAGCCGAATATTCCTGCAAAAATATTCATCGGGAAAGTACGCACTTTTACATTGTATGTCTGTATGGCGTCATTAAAATCATTCCTCGAAACCTTTATCCTGTTCTCAGTACCTTCCAGTTGCGCCTGCAATCCCCTGAAGGCATCATTCGCCCTAAGGGTAGGATAACTCTCAGCAACAGCAAGCAATCTTCCTAAGGCGCTTGAGAGCTGGCCTTGTGCAGCCTGGAATTGTTGCATCTTTTCGGGTGTAAGGTTGCTCGCATCTATTTTGACTTGTGTGGCAGAAGCCCTGGCAGCTATAACATTCTGCAAAGTGGTTTGCTCAAAATTTGCCTCTCCTTTTACGGTATTGACAAGATTGGGAATAAGATCTGCACGTCTTTGATAATCACTTTGAACTTTATTCCATGCATTCTTTACAGATTCGTCTTGTTTAACTAATCCGTTATAACCGCTACAGCCACATCCTCCAAGAAGAACGAGAGCAGCTAGTATAATAATGATAATGAGATTTTTAGAATTCATTGTAGTTGGTTTAGATTTTCAAATGTAAGTATCTGCAACGAATATTCCATCATTAGAATTCTGCCAAAACGTCTTTGAACCACAGAGACACAGAGACACGGAGTTGTTTCTTGCTCTGTGTACCTCTGTGTCTCCGTTTCTCCGTGATTCAAAAAATTTTATACCTCCTTAATTGCCTTTATTCCAGGTAGTTCCTTCCCCTCAAAATATTCAAGAAGTGCCCCACCACCAGTACTTACAAAGCTTACTTTATCGGCGAGATGGAATTTATTAATGGCCGCAACACTATCCCCACCCCCTATCAGGCTAAACGCCCCGTTTGCAGTGGCGCTTGCAATAGCTTCTGCTATCGCCTTTGTTCCATGATGGAATTTCTCCATTTCAAAAACACCCATGGGTCCATTCCATAAAATGGTTTTAGAATGACTGATCACTTTGATAAACGTATCACAAGCCATCCTGCCAATATCAAGTCCCATCCATCCATCGGGAATATCATTACTAAGGCTACCCGAGACCATTGCGTCTTCTGAGAATTTATCCGCTATGATTGAGTCTGCCGGGAGGTGAATACAGACACCTTTATCTATTGCTTTTTGTAGTAGTTCTTTCGCTGTTTCAAGCCTATCATTTTCGCATAACGAGTTACCGATCTTACCGCCGGCAGCTTTCATGAAAGTATAGGCCATTCCGCCACCAATGATAATGTCAGTAGCACGGTCCAGAAGATTTTCCATAATAAGTATCTTATCTGAAACCTTCGCTCCTCCAATAATTGCAAGGAAAGGTTTGTCGGCGTTATGCATTACTTTCTCTGCGCTTTCAACTTCTTTCTCCATCAGAAGCCCAAACATTTTTTTATCAGCAGGAAAATATTTTGCGATCACA
This sequence comes from Chitinophagaceae bacterium, assembly GCA_017882205.1. Lineage (GTDB taxonomy): Bacteria > Bacteroidota > Bacteroidia > Chitinophagales > Chitinophagaceae > Ginsengibacter. The sequence goes on along the minus strand of JADGPY010000100.1, from coordinate 4,306 downwards.
GCAGTAGAGGCATGCGCCCTGTGAGCTGTACCAAAGGCATCATTAACATATACATCTCCGAGCTTGCTTAATTTTTCAGCAAATCCTTCATCACCTTTTTCTTCTTCCTTATGAAAGCGAAGATTCTCCAGTAACAATACCTGTCCTGGTTTAAGTTCCTTCGCTTTTTCAATCGCATCATTGCCAATACAATCATCCGCAAAGAAAACTTCGGTGGACTTACCATTTTCACTTAGCAATTCCTTCAGATGATTCAAAAGATGTTTCAATGAAAACTTATCCTCCGGTCCACCTTTCGGCCTGCCGAAGTGTGACATAAGAATTACGCTTCCACCATCGCTTAATACTTTATTGATTGAGGGCATTGATGCCGTCATCCTTGTATCGTCTGTAATTTCAAATTGATCATTTAGAGGAACATTAAAGTCCACCCTGATCAGTGCTTTCTGATGTTGGAAATTATAATCACTGAATTTTGACATGGTAGAATATTTAGACCTTTATTTATTGATCAACCCTGCAAAGAAATGCACAGTTCTTACAAGCTGCGAAACATAGCTCATTTCATTATCATACCAGCTAATGGTTTTAACCATTTGATTCTCTCCAACAGTAAGCACTTTCGTTTGTGTTGCATCGAACAATGATCCGAATCTGATGCCAATGACGTCGCTGCTAACAATCTCATCTTCCGTATAACCAAAGCTTTCATTAGACGCCGCCTTCATAGCTGCATTTACCTCTTCAATAGAAGTCTTTTTATTCAGAATTGTTGTAAGCTCGGTAAGCGAGCCGGTAATAACCGGAACTCTTTGTGCAACACCATCCAGCTTGCCTTTCAATTCCGGCAATACCAGTCCAATAGCCTTGGCTGCGCCTGTACTATTAGGAACAATATTGGCGGCAGCTGCCCTGGCCCTTCTAAGATCGCCTTTTGGATGTGGGGCATCAAGGGTATTCTGATCGTTCGTATAGGCGTGAATGGTAGTCATGAAGCCTGCGGCAATACCAAAGGTATCGTTCAGTACTTTAGCCATCGGTGCAAGACAATTTGTAGTGCAGGAAGCACAAGAAATGATCGTTTCGCTGCCATCAAGAATATCATGGTTCACGTTAAACACTACTGTTTTCATATCACCGGTTGCAGGTGCGGAGATCACTACTCTTTTTGCACCGGCTGTGATATGTGCGTGTGCTTTATCCTTATCAGTAAAGAACCCCGTGCTTTCGATAACTACGTCCACATCATGAGTGCTCCATGGAATCTGGGCTGGATCTTTCTGAGCGTATATTTTTACTTCTTCACCGTCAACTACGATAGAATTATCTGTACTTTTTACCTCCCCGCCAAATCGTCCCTGAGCGCTGTCGTACTTTAGTAAATGAGCCAACACTTTAGGGCTTGTGAGATCATTAATGGCAACTACTTCGATGCCTTCCATATTATAAATCTGTCTGAATACCAGGCGGCCTATTCTTCCGAAGCCGTTGATGGCAACTTTTACTGTGCTCATATGTCTTTTAAAATTTTGAGATGCGAAATTACATTATTATCAGCTATCAGGTATCGGGTATCAGGTATCACTCGTGGATTTCAATTAAATTTGGCAACAAAACTGTCGCAAAGTATCTTTGCCGTCCAAAATAAAGAAATGCCGCGTTGGTCAAGGGGTTAAGACGCCTCCCTTTCACGGAGGAGTCACGGGTTCGAATCCCGTACGTGGTACGAATTCAAAAGATTATATTAAAACTATCATGAAACACGCTTCCTTTTTTTTTTACCCGTGATCGCCATCGGGTTATTAAATACAGGTTGCAGTAATAAGAATTCATCCTCCACCTTTGATATCATGGCAATGCAAAAAATCATTGTCCAAAAAAACAATGAATGGGCCAAAGCGATCACTTCAGGCGATAGTGCTGCAATGGTAAATCATTACATGGTGGATGCCAAGATCTCCCCGCCTAATAGTGATGCTGTTGTTAGCCGTCCATACATTGCAGCATTCATATCACAAATCATGAAATACCGCATAAAAGAATACCAGGAGGTAACTACAGATCTTTATGGCAATGAGGATAACGTGGTAGAAGAAGGCAAATATTATATAGGCGATGGCAAAGGCAAAACCCTTGACCAGGGAAAATACATAGCCATATGGAGAAAGGTTGAGGGCGATTGGAAGATATATTCTGATATCTGGAATACGAGTATGCCAGCGGAGGCTACAAAATAAAACAGCTGGTTTCCATTTATCCCCCCATACAATTATCACCAAATTTCTCTCTCCTCCATAATTCTGGTGTTCGCATCCCGGAAATAATACCACGAATTGCAAGCTTACTCTGTAATCAGATCGTGAGATCGGAATTATAAGTTATAATATCAGTTTAATAAAATAATTAATGGTAATTATTATTAAAACCAATACGGAGGAATAATTTAAAAAACTACGTTTAATAATTCTATTATTTAATACATAAATCATACACATAGTTATTAAAAACAAGATTGGCAACAATGGTGCATACATTTTAAAACTATCAAGGAACTGACCTTTTATTAATAATAAAAAGGATCTTTGAAATCCGCATATCGGGCAATCAATCCCCAATAAGGATTTAAATGCGCATGGAAATAAATGCTGCTCCATAACAGTAATAAAATTATAAACCAGGATCAGGAATATCTTTAATAGTATTGAGTTCTATGCGATAAAAGTGATAGAACAGTTCCACCAACCAGTACTACATAAAGTATATACAATCCGCCTAATATTGTCCCTATAATTGACATTATATATCCGGCGTTTAAGTTTGCATAACCTTCATAAAGGCTGGGATTTTCTTTGTATAATTTCCTTCCATTACTTGATAAGGCAATTCCAATAATGCCTAATACTAAGCCTACAAAAAAACATCCGAATACGATTGAGCAAATACCCAATACTAATACTACAGTAGAATTCGGTAATTGTTGTTTCTGTTCCATAATTGTCTGGTTTAAGTTATGAAGCTTTTGAGTTTTGATAAAAATGTATCCCTGGGCGTTTTCTTTAACAACCCAATGCCAAGATACAATAAATAGATAGAATATTCTGTTCCGGCAATTAAAATATGCCAGCTGAATAAACGAAAATTTGTCTACAACAGTATCTCCGCGTTTAAAATTCTTAATTTCGCGACATAATGCTTATGCTGTTTATAGGATGGCTGAGAAATTTCATCTTCAGCCGAGGCTATTAAAAGATGAATTGCATTATATGCTGAAGAACGTTCGCAATTATAATTTAACTCTTTTTAGAGTAAAACCTTGCGTATATTTAAGAGTAAGAAAAATTCAATGAGAATCTTTATAATCTTAGCAACCTTTCTTATTTCAAGCGCATTAAACGCTCAAATAGTTGATAAAAATTATATTGACAGATGGCTTAAAGCTTCCGACTCATCGGCTCAGATTGACGCAGTAGTGGTTTACCGGGTTGACCAAAAGGAATTTTACAGTTATGACACGACTACATTAAATAACGAACTTAGAAAAATAACCATAGACAGAATTGCTTCAATCGTCTATTCTGATGCAAAAAAAAGCGGCAATACTCCAGGGAAAGGAACTATAGATATCACAACTCTCAAAAGCCAATCTTTAAAAGAATTGGAAAGCGCAATGCGGGAAGCTGAAAAAAGCTTTAAGGACAAATACAATTCCTTTTCACAACATATTTATTCTAATGCAAAGGATCCTGTACTAATCATAGACAATGAGTTAATTCATTATGCACAGGTAAGGGAAGAATTAAAAAAGATAAATCTAAATGATGTATTCGCTATTGTTGTAACTACTAATTTCCCGGTACCGTATATTTATTTTGGACAAAATTCCAAGAATGGTATGGTACGTATTTGGACAAAAAAGATGTTTTCTAAATAAGAAAGACTGCAGCCAATCCTCAGGAACCAACTACCAAAAGTCACATTGTTTATATTCTTATCCCTTGTGTTTTATCTTCTCTGGCGAAGCCAGAAGTCTTTTCCGTATCTCCGTGCCTTCCGTGGCAATATTCTTCGAGCGAAGCGAGAAGACCTTACACTTCAAACCCCGTTATTTCCATAGATTTCATCAGGAAAGTATTTAACTCATCAAACGCCATCTGGCTGGATTCAATTTTATAATATTGTATGATCTCTTGCTGGTTTTTCATTTCTTTATATTTTTTGTAGCTAAGCTTCAATTTAGACATTTCCTCTTCCAACAGTTTCGTTGAATAGTTTGTACTTAAATATGATATTTTATACAATTTCACCT
>JADGPY010000009.1 GCA_017882205.1 Chitinophagaceae bacterium | reverse complement strand
TCCTACATTGGAATACAAAATAAATAAGGGAATCCTTTCTTATCACTGGTCTAATACGGTAAAGGGCTTTAATATGCCTGTGAAGGTCATGCTAACAAAAGACCAGTATACCTTTATCTACCCAACAGAAAATTTTAAGGATGCAAAAATATCTATGGACGATTTGAAAATAGAGGAGAATTATTATGTTTATAAGAACAAACTATAATTGAATGCAACAAAGGAATAAATATCTCCCTTCCTGTAACTTCGTGTCTTAGTGCCTTTGTGGCAAAAAATATTTTTTCTATATCGCAGATACGAAAGAAGATCAAAGTTCAGAACCTTCCTCCGCCAATAAACCTATGTGAATAATAGGAATCGTCTAAATTATTGATAGCTACCCCCTCACTGCAGCAGGAATGTACAAAGTATCCGTTGCTAAGATATAAGCCAACATGTGAAACACCGCCAGTTGTATTGAAGAAAACCAGGTCTCCTTCGGTAAGCTCATCTTTTGAGATGCGTTTGGTTGCACTATATTGTTCTCTTGCCGTACGCGGAACAGTAAGTGAATAAACAGCCATAAGTAGGGTGCTTGTAAATGCACTGCAATCGATTCCCCGTTTTGTAGAACCTCCTAACCTGTATCTGGTTCCTGACCAGTCGTCAATAAAATTGTATAAAGATGCATCAGTCAAAGTTTCCACATTTACATCCATCATCATCGCATATTTGAATTGAACAGTGGAAATATGCTCTATTGCATTCTCGTCTGGTTCAGTAGATTTTTCCACCTTTGACCTACTAACTGAATTTGAAATGGTTGATGGGTTGGTAACTCCTGGAGTAAAAGAAATATCACTTATAAAATTAGTTGCAAGTAATTCTTTATTAAAAGAAGGCTTGATACTATTCCCACTACTTTGAGCTGTAACTTTTGTAAGACTGCCGAAGACCAGCAGTGCAAAAATTGCTGACACGTTTTTCATTCGTGACTATGTGGGTTTATTACATATGAGCACAAATTTCAGGGCTTGCACATATGCGGGGTTATAAAAGTAAATTTCCTTAAGCTTGGCGAAGGTAATGTTCATTGTTGGTAAAAGCAAGCTTTTGCCGATATTTGCAATTACTCATATGAAATTCTCTCACCTACACGTACACACACAATTTTCATTACTCGATGGGGCTGCTTCGATTAAAAATCTTTACAGTAAAGCCATTGCGGATGGAATGCCGGCAGTGGCTATTAGCGATCATGGAAATATGTTTGGCGTTTTTGAATTTGTAAAGCATGCCTATACGCATACTAACCCAGATGGTTCTTTAAAAGTTAAGCCTATTGTAGGTTGTGAATTTTATATCACTGAAAACCGGCATCGCAAGCAATTCAGCAAGGAAGATAAAGATCCGCGATACCACCAGATTTTATTGGCTAAGAATGAGTTAGGATATAAAAACCTGGTAAAACTTACATCTCTTGGATACATTGAAGGGATGTATTCGAAATACCCCAGAATTGATAAAGAATTAATTCATAAATATCATGAGGGATTAATCGCCACTACCTGTTGCCTGGGTGCCCTGGTTCCCCAGGCAATCCTCAAAAAGGGTGAATTGGAAGGGGAAAATGAGTTCAAATGGTGGCTCAATATCTTTCAGAATGACTATTATGTTGAATTACAGCGACATGGGATACCAGAACAGGATAAGGTTAACCTTGCCTTACTCAAATTCGCAAAAAAATACAACGTTAAGGTAATAGCCAGCAATGATTCCCATTATGTAGATCAGAAAGATTTTAATGCCCACGATATCCTCCTTTGCATAAATACCGGCGAAAAACAGTCAACACCAGCACTTAGAGAATTTACGGATGATGATGTATCGGTAAAGAACAAACGTTTTGCATTTCCTAACAACCAGTTCTATTTCAAGAAGACTGAAGAAATGGAGACTGTATTTGATGACCTTGGGGAAGCACTTGACAATACCAACGAGATCGTGGATAAGGTAGAACTCCTTGATCTTAAGCGCGACATATTATTACCACACTTTACTGTGCCTAAAGAGTTTACCTCCCAGGACGAATATCTTGAACATCTTACATGGTCAGGTGCTAAAAAAAGATACCTGGAAATTACCCCTGAAGTTGAAGAAAGGCTGCGGTTCGAGTTATTTACCATTAAAACCATGGGTTTTGCGGGATACTTCCTTATCGTAAGTGATTTCATAATAGCCGGGAAAAAAATGGGAGTATTTGTAGGGCCGGGACGAGGTTCAGCCGCTGGTTCTGTGGTTGCCTATTGCATCGGTATCACTAATATCGATCCGATCAAATATAACCTTCTTTTTGAAAGATTCTTAAACCCAAACAGGAAGTCAATGCCAGATATTGACACAGATTTTGATGATGAGGGAAGGCAAAAAGTCTTAAATTATGTTGTTGAAAAATATGGACGCAACCAGGTAGCACAAATTATTACCTATGGTACAATGGCTGCAAAAATGAGCATTAAGGATGTTGCACGGGTAATGGACCTGCCTTTATCGGAAAGCAATGCATTGGCTAAGTTGGTTCCGGATCGGCCCGGCACATCTTTACGGAGGGTTCTACAGGCACCATTAACCGGGGAAAAATCTTTAACTGAAGAGGGGACTTCTTCAGAAGACCTTGAAAATATTAAAAAGCTACGTGAAATTTACAAAGGGGATGATATGCAGTCCAAAGTATTGCACGAGGCTGAAATTCTTGAAGGTTCAGTACGTAATACCGGCATCCATGCCTCTGCGATCATTATAGCTCCCAAAGATCTTACCGATTTGATCCCGGTAGCTTCATCAAAGGATTCTGAATTATGGCTCACCCAGATTGATGGTAGTAATATAGAAAGTGCAGGTGTTTTAAAAATGGATTTCCTTGGATTGAAAACTCTTAGTATTCTGAAAACGGCACTGCATTTAATCAAACAGAATTACGGAATTGAGATCGATCTGGATGCAATACCCCTGGACGATGAAAAAACATACGCTCTTTATCAACATGCAGAAACAAATGGAACATTTCAATTTGAAAGTGCGGGAATGCAAAAACATCTCCGGGAATTAAAACCAGATAAATTTGATGACCTGATAGCTATGAATGCCTTGTTCAGACCAGGCCCCATGGCTTATATTCCGAATTATATCGAACGTAAGCACGGTCGGGAACAGATCATATATGACCTCCCGGAAATGGAAGAGTTTTTAAAAGATACTTATGGTATTACTGTCTACCAGGAACAGGTAATGTTATTGTCGCAAAAGATAGGAGGGTTTAGTAAAGGCGATGCAGATACGCTGCGCAAAGCAATGGGAAAGAAGCAACGATCGGACCTGGATAAGATGAAGGCTCAATTTATTGGAGGTGCAACAGAGAAAGGCCATCTTAAGGAAAAGCTTGAAAAAATATGGACAGACTGGGAGTCTTTTGCCCAATATGCATTTAATAAATCCCATTCCACTTGTTATGCCCTGGTCGCTTATCAAACAGCTTATTTAAAGGTGCATTATCCCAGCGAGTATATGGCGGCAGTACTCAATCATGCAGGTGGAATTGAAAAAATTACTTTCTTTATGGAAGAATGTAAAAGAATGGGATTAAAAGTATTAGGTCCTGATGTTAATGAATCGCAAAATGGATTTGCAGTAAATAAAAAAGGGGAAATAAGATTTGGTTTTAGTGGGATGAAAGGTGTTGGTGAGGCTGCCATTGAAAGCATCATTGAAGAACGTGAAAAACGGGGTCCATATATTTCCATTTATGACTTGATTAAGAGGGTAAATCAACGAGCTGTTAATAAAAAATCATTGGAAAGCCTTGCTTATGCAGGAGCCTTCGATTGTTTTAAAAATATTCACCGGGCACAATATTTTTTTATTGCACCGGGAGATACCATTAGTGGACTTGAAAAGATCATCCGTTTTGGAAATCAATACCAGGCGCAACTTACCAGCAATTCAAATACATTGTTTGGTGATCTTCAGATGAGCGAAGTAATTCCTCCTAAACTATTTGAATGCGAACCCTGGCCCCTGATCAAATTATTAGATTATGAAAAAGAAGTAACAGGCATGTTTATGAGCGGCCATCCACTCGATAATTATAAATTCGAGATCAAATATTACGGGCTTACCTCAATTACAGAGTTCAATGAATTTAAAGAAGCTGTTCAGCTTCATCCAAATCCAGGCCGTGCTTTTAGGATAGCAGGTCTTGTTGCTGAGGCCCAGCACAGGGTTTCCAAAAATGGAAATAAATACGGAGTGTTCTTTATTGAAGATTATACTGGCAAAATGGAACTCACCCTCTGGAGTGAAGATTATGTGAAATATTGCAATTACCTGGAAAGTGGAATGGTCATCTATCTAACCGGATGCTTCAGGCAGCGGTACAATAAGTCAGAATTTGAATTCAAGGTTACAGGGATCACCCTGCTGGAAAGCCTGCTGAAATTATGTACAAAGAAATTACAAATCGAAACGCATCCAAAATTCATAACCGAGGATCTCATAGGATTTGTAGAAAATAATGTTAAGAAATTCCCAGGTAAGACAACTTTGAAATTTTGCCTGTCAGAACCTGTAGCAAAATGGAAAATTGGCATGTACAGCTTTGAAAATAGTTTTGAAATGAATGACGAAATGGCCCGTTACCTGCAAGAAATGCCTGAACTGGAGGTATCTATAGAATTAACATGATGTGTATATGTCATTCCATCATCTTTTTATAATTGGACGTACTTTTGCTATTTAGAAAACAAAAATAAAAATATTAATATGGCACATGAATTCACAGATGCAAATTTTCAAACAGAGGTTTTAGACTCTGATAAGTTATCGGTTATTGATTTTTGGGCAGAATGG
>JADGPY010000099.1 GCA_017882205.1 Chitinophagaceae bacterium | reverse complement strand
AGCTATCTCACTAATTTCAATTCCTTGATAATATTTCCAGCTCCACCCAATTTATCAATACACCACAATACAAAACGTACATCTACACAAATCGTGCGGTTAAGATCCTTATCAAATGCAATTTTATGACTTAATGCTTCGTAGTTGCCATCAAATGCCAGACCGATCAGGTTGCCATTGCCATCTATTACAGGAGATCCTGAATTACCACCCGTAATATCATTTGTTGTAATAAAACCAACCACCAGATCATTTTTAGACTTGTCAATATATTGTCCAAAATCCTTCTTCTTAAACATATCCAATGCTTTTTGAGGAAAGTCAAATTCATAATCGCCAGCAATATATTTATCCACAACACCTTTGGCGGTGGTTTCATAATCATAATGTACAGCATCGCGGGGGTTGTAACTCTTTACGTTGCCATAACTAACTCGCATGCTAAAGTTGGCATCAGGATACATCTTTTTAACTGCAGCAGGATTCATCTGCATAATCCCTTTCATATAAAGTCTTCCAAGCTCATTGTTTCTGCTTGTAAAATCGGAAGAATTCTTTCCCCACTTAAGGTTAAAATTCTTTATAAATCCTGAAGCATAAGCGTATGCAGGGTCTGCCTGTAATGTATTTGCATCGGGCTTGGCAACAAAAGCATTCCATTTTGCATCATCCATGATTATGGTGTTGTCATAAACATTTTTTGCCCATGCACGATACGTTGATTCATCATCAAGACTTCCGAATTTGTTCTTTACGCCTTCATAAAAACCTATCGGGTGTTGATTTTTATCAATGTCATTATAGAACATCATGGTTGTAATTGCTAAAATGCGCTCATCACTAGGTCTGTCATTCGCTGCTAAAAATGTTTTGCGTTGTGCATCTGCGGATGCCAGTGCTTTTTGCGCATCTGACTCTGTAGAGCCTTGCTTAACCAAAGCAATTTCCACTTGTTGCAAACTAGCGGCAAAGGCTGCCAAAGAGGATCCAAGAGTTCCTTCCAGTACATACTGGCGTTGTTTTGCGTATGGTCGCCATGCATCATAGTTCTTTTGATAATCGGTCCATAGATTTTCATACTCAGGTTTGCCCTGAGCCCATTTTGCAAATGCAGCCTCCTGTTGCTGTTTGGATTCATAGGTATGATACTTTTCCAACTGTTTGGTTTCACCATCATAAAATTTCCAATAGTTTGCCACGCTTGCATAATTTTCTGCCAGTTTTAATTTTACTGCAGGGTCTTTGATCATTTGCGCATACATTAGTTTCAGGCGTACATCACGTAACCCCACAAGGGAAGGATTTTCTATTTCATTCTTAAGCTTAATGCCATAAGATGTTTCATATCGGTTGGTGCCACCGGGGTATCCGTAGATCATTGCATAATCGCCATCTTTAAATCCTTTGATTGAGACAGGTAAAAACCATTTTGGCTTCAGTGGAATATTATCTGCACTATAGTCTGCAGGTTTTCCGTCTTTGGTAGCATATACACGAAACACAGAAAAATCTCCCGTATGCCTTGGCCACTCCCAATTATCTGTATCTCCGCCAAATTTACCTATGCTTTCAGGTGGTGCCCCCACAAGACGAATGTCGCGATAGATCTTATATACATACATGATGTATTGATTTCCCTTGAACATACTATACACTCTTCCCTGCATTCCATTTGCCGGATCAGCAACCTTATCGGTGATTTGCTTAAAAACTTCCTGAAGTTTTTTAACCCGGTCTGCCCAGGCGAGTCCTTTTACCCCACCTTCAACATCATTGGTAACATCAACGATCCTGTCCAGAAAAGTAACAGATAACGTGGATTTTATCTCCTGGTCTTTAGAATAGGCATAAAAACCATCTCTTAGGTAGTTGTGCTCCATAGTACTTGCGCCAGCTATCACACCATATCCACAATGATGGTTGGTGAATATCAGCCCTTCATTACTAACAATTTCTCCCGTGCAACCTCCACCAAAAATGATGATGGCGTCCTTAATCGATGATTTATTAATACTGTACAACTGTTCTTTGCTTAATTTCAAGCCATGTTTTACCATATCCTGGTAAACCTGTTCTCCAAGCAACATGGGTAGCCACATACCTTCATCAGCACTTGCTTTTAAGAGCGTGCATGACAATAAAAGAAATACAATAATCTTCTTCATATAAATGATTTTTTAGGTAAAATGAACAACAAACGTACTAATTTTTGGTTTCTGCATTTCCGTCTTTTGTAAAATAAAGATACACTTGGCTTAACAATTCATTAAATTTGTTTCCCTAACAAATCTATCCCTTAATGGCGCTAATTGATATAAAGCTTCCTAAATCTATTGCACTTGCTTTAAATTTACCAGTAAGCTCTCCAAAGCGTCAGCAAATGAAGGTTCTTAAGAAGCTTCTGAGAATTGCACGGTTTACAGAATTTGGCCAGGAATATAAGTTCGATGAAATTTTATTAAGCAGGCATGCCAGTAAAAATTTTCAGCAAATTGTCCCAACCTATAACTATAACAAGATACATGATGAATGGTGGCACAAAAGCATTGAGGGCAAACCAGATATTTGCTGGCCGGGCATAATCAAATTTTTTGCCCTTAGTAGTGGCACCAGTGAATCATCAAGCAAGTTTATCCCCATCACAAAAGAGTTAATACGCTCAAATACAATTACCAGTATTCGTCAACTCATCACTCTCGCGTCCTATAGCCACGTTCCAAAGGCGTCAGTTGGAAGAGGATGGCTTATGCTTGGTGGAAGCACACAATTACAAAAAGGCCCCACTTATTTCGCCGGTGACCTCAGCGGGATACAGGCAAAGAATATTCCTTTTTGGTTCCAGGGTATGTACAAACCTGGAAAGAAGATCGCTAAAGAAAGGGATTGGTCAAAAAAACTGGACGAGATTGTAGAAAGGGCTCCTGAATGGGATATTGCTTTTTTGGTGGGGGTACCAGCATGGGTTCAATTATGCATGGAAAAGGTAATTGAGCGATATAACCTGAAAAACATCCATGAAATATGGCCGAATCTTGCTTTTTATGTCCATGGTGGAGTTGCTCTTGAACCTTACAAAAAAGGATTTAAAAAATTACTGGGTAAACCCATCACTTATATTGAGACCTATCTTGCAAGTGAAGGATTTCTTGCTTATCAGAACCGGCAGGACGCAATCGGAATGAAGCTTGCCCTCCACAGCATCTTCTTTGAATTTGTTCCATTTGACGATGAGAATTTTGATTCTGATGGTAATATGGTTGATAATCCAAAAGCTCTGATGATTCATGAAGTGGAAGAAGGGAAAGATTATGCCATCTTAATTAGCACCAATGCCGGAACCTGGAGATATCTTATTGGCGATACGATCCGTTTTGTTGATATTGAAAAGAGCGAGATCATTATTACAGGCAGAACCAGACATTATTTGAGCCTTGTGGGAGAACATCTTAGCGTAGACAATATGAATAAAGCTATCCAGCTTGTTAGTGAAGAATTGAATATTTCAGTGCCGGAGTTTACCGTTGTCGGCGTTCCTTACGGAACCTTTTTTGCTCATCAATGGTATATTGCGACAGATGATAAGGTGAATTCCGAAGAGCTTCGCATCCGGATAGACAATAAACTTAAAGAGCTAAATGATGACTACGAGGTAGAACGCAAACATGCGTTGAAAGCAGTCTTTGTAGATGTGCTAAGTGAGCAGACCTTCATGGATTTCATGAGAGCAAAAGGTAAGGTTGGCGGTCAGCATAAATTTCCCCGCGTATTAAAAGGAAGAATGCTGGAAGATTGGAAAAAATTTTTAAAAAGTGTACCCCATTAAATAGTTGAGTTTCTCCGACATCATACAATCTTTACTTAAAGGAATTGCTATGGGCCTGTTGCTTGCGATCTCCGTAGGCCCCGTCATTTTTACCATCATCAAGCAAAGCATTAACAATGGAAAAGAAGGTGGATTTAGCTTTGTGGTTGGAGTTTGGATCAGTGATGTTATTTGGGTAGTGTTGAGTAATCTGTTCTCTGAATTCGTAACTGCTCTCCTGGATTATAAAAAGCCAATAGGAATAGCCGGAAGTATCTTTCTTGTTACAATGGGAGTATATTACCTGTTCTTTAAAAAAGTACATATTCACCCACAGGATATTGCCATGCCAGGGTTGCAGGGAGGTGACCATGCAAAAATTGCCCTTCAGGGTTTCCTGGTCAATACACTTAATCCAGGAGTAATTGCATTTTGGCTAACTTCTGTAACAGCCATTGCTATAACACATTCTATAAGAGAAAGAATCATCATTTTTGCAACCTGCCTGATAGTGAATATGAGTGCTGATGTTGGAAAAGTTGTGCTCGCAGGAAAACTCCGTTCCAAACTTACTATAAAAAATATACGACTAATTAACAAGGTTTCGGGCTTAATCCTACTTTGTTTTGGGGCAGTATTATTTGGAGGACTAGTATTTTTTATAAAAAAACATACGTAGTGAAAATTTCCATTGCATTCTTCTTTCTTATCATTTATCATGTAGTAGCTACTGCCCAGGGCTTTGATTTTATTTTATTAAAAAAAAATGAACATACTATAAAGACCTTATATGCCGGGACAATAATTTCGATTGGAACTTCTACTGGTAATTTTTCAGGAAAGATCTATTCGATCTATAAGGATTCGATTTATTTTCTACAATACGATGTTCGGCAAGTGCAAACCAATCTTGGTGTTTATATTCTTGATACTGTTGCCACCTATAAACTTAGATTTAATTATCATGACATAGCTTATATAGGACACAAGCCTTCAGGTTTTAATTGGTCTGCAAGTGGCGGAACCCTTTTGGGAGGAGGAATCGTTCTCACTACAGTTGGCATGGGAACCTGGTTGTTTACAAAACCCGGAACCCGGTATTACGCAAGTCCTACCCTTGTAATTGGTTCAGCAATCCTTGGAGGTGTTGGGTACCTCTTACTTAAATCCAATAATAGTTATAAGTTGGGAAGTAAATATCATCTGGAATACGTGGGCACGGCTAAGCAGAAAAAATGAACCATCCTCATAATTTAACTAGTAATTACACTTCAATAATATTGTGAACGTGAAAATCTGGAGATGGAAATTAACGGGGAGGAAGGTACAACCCGGAAAAAGAAGATCTTTAGCGGGAAAGATATGGCGGTTGTTTTACAAAACCGTACTATATGGATTTCTATTATCCGTTTTATATATTATTCTATGCAAATGGATCAATCCACCGATAACCCTCACACAATTAGGGAGTGTAATTTCTGGCCATGGGTTATACCGAAAATATGTAAGCATAGATAATATCAGTGCAAATTTAAAATTAGCTGTTATGTGCGGCGAGGACCAATTATTTCCCGACCATAATGGTTTCGATTTTAAAAGTATTCAAAAAGCAATGAAGCACAACCGGAAAAGTAAATCTCTCAGAGGGGCAAGTACAATCAGTCAACAAGTGGCAAAAAATGTTTTCTTATGGCAGCATGGGGGATATTTAAGAAAAGGGCTTGAAGTGTACTTTACATTTATGATTGAAAAAATTTGGGGGAAGAAAAGAATACTGGAAGTTTATCTTAATGTCGCTGAGATGGGAGATGGGGTGTTTGGAGCCGAAGCAGCAGCAAAGAAATATTTCAATAAACCGGCAAAGAATTTAAGCCGTGTTGAGGCAGCAATGATCGCAGCGTGTTTGCCCAACCCAAAGGAGTACACCATTAAACCATTATCCAGGCATGTTGCCTTTAGATACCAGTGGATCCTAAATCAGATGAACCAATTGGAAGGTGATCCGGATATAGAAGAGTTGATCAGATAGTCAGAAAATGTTGAAAATTTAATCATCGTTCAGTTACGATGAAGTTGTAATAACAAAGGTTTAGCAATTATTTAAGTCTCGACTCAATTGCTGAAACCGCTTTTTGAAATCTCTCTTCATAGGTACCCGAGATGTCTATCCATGGAATTGGCTGATTGATCATAATATCTAAATAATGCTTATAGAGCCTTTTCCGGGTTTTAAGATCTGGATACTCCCTTAACTCATCTTTTACCCAGGGAAGGTCCACATTACATAATAGGTAAAGATCGTATTGTCGGGTGGCGGCCGTATTTAATATCCAGGAATGACATTTACCAAATACAAATTCACACCATACCTTCATTATATACAGATCTGTATCAATAAATAGCTTTCCCTTTTGTATCGAGAACTGCTCTTCTTGTTCAACCTGCCCCTTTCCAATAGTTAATAAATCATCGTATGTGTACGATGAACCATGCTTGTTAAGGTATTCACGGGCATATTCTGGTACCCATACTGTATTATAGTGTAATGCCAGCTGCTCACATAATGTGCTTTTCCCGGTAGATTCAGGACCAATCACAACTATTTTCTTTACACCGCTCATACTTCCTTTAAGTTTACTTTGTTAGCTCTTCTTATCCATTCATACAGCCCGGCTATGGCCATCACAAGAAGTATACAGTAATATAGACTTGTAAAAACATAATGTTTTATAAAATACAATGGAATGGAGGCAATATTCGTAGCGATCCACCAATACCAGCTTTCAACTTTTTTTCTCGCCATAAGCCACATTCCGGTAAATGCTGTAGCACTGGCAAATGCATCTGCCCATGGTATGGCCCCAGGCGCAAAATCCTTTTTTAAATAGGTGAGGGCAGCAAAAATGGCAACATAAAATGCGCCGCAGAAGGTAAGTTCTTCCAGCCATTCCCTTCTATCAGACCATGTGATAGTAATAACTGGCCTGTCTTGACGGTCTTTCCGGGTCCAAAGTATCCATCCATAGATACTCATGACCGTATAGTAAAAATTTACCCCCGCTTCGCCCAGCAAACTTCCTTTGAAACTAATATAGATGTAAATGATTGTATTGATAAGTCCGATAGGATATACCAATATACTTTCTTTGCGTGAGTACCATACACTTGCGATACCGAATATCACCGCAATGTATTCCAGTAGGGTGGTCCCCTTCATGTCAGCAATAAATTGCTGGTATATTTCTGATGTATGCATTAACAGATCTTATTCTGCTTCTGCAACAACTTCTTTCACTTCAGGGATCATTCTTTTCATCATACCCTCAATACCTGCTTTAAGGGTAATCATAGAAGAGGGGCAACCACTACAACTTCCCTGCAACATGAGGTTTACCCTCCCATCTTCATAGCTCTTAAATTGAATGGCTCCACCATCCATTTCCACAGCAGGCTTAACGTAATTTTCGAGTAATTCTTTAATTCTTTTTACCACATCTTCATCATCAGCACTAACCTCATTGCTGCTTCCTGTTTTCATATTGGCAACGTCTTCCTCATTCACAATAGATTTTCCTTCTTCAAGATATTCTTTAAGGAATTGTTTGATTGATGGGATTATGTCCTGCCAGTCTTCTGTTTCATTTGTCTTAGTTAGGGTTACAAAGTTGCTGGCAATGAATACCGACTTGATAAATGGGAAACTAAAAAGCTCCATTGCCAATGGAGAAGGGCTTGCGCTAGCCTCATCCTGGAAGTCGATGCTTTTACCGGGATACAATAATTTGTTAGCAACAAATTTCATTGTTTCGGGATTTGGAGTCATTTCAGT
>JADGPY010000008.1 GCA_017882205.1 Chitinophagaceae bacterium | reverse complement strand
TAACGGCTATGGATATAAAACGTAATCCACGTGAACTTGGATACTCGGCTCCAACAGTTAAAGGAACTGAAATTCAGCAAACCCAAAGAGAAAACTTTATAAATAGTTTACAAGGCAGAGTTGCCGGCCTTACTGTTATACCAACAAGTGGAGTAGCAGGAGCTTCAT
Source organism: Chitinophagaceae bacterium (assembly GCA_017882205.1). Lineage (GTDB taxonomy): Bacteria > Bacteroidota > Bacteroidia > Chitinophagales > Chitinophagaceae > Ginsengibacter. Next base: position 14,834 of record JADGPY010000008.1, on the reverse strand, counting down.
CAGGCATTGTACTAAGAGGCTTTAATAGTTTGTCAGGTACTAATCAACCACTATTTATTGTAGATGGTATACTTGTGGATAATCAAACCCTAAATGAAAATTCCTATGGGGGAAGTGGTGTTGGTCTTTCTTCAGATTTACCCAACAGGAATAATGATTATACTAATCGGATTGCTGATTTAAACCCGAATGATATTGAATCTGTTACCATATTGAAAGGTCCGGAAGCTACAGCATTATATGGTAGCCAGGCAAGTTCAGGTGCAATTGTTATCACTACAAAGAAAGCTCGTAGCACATCAGGAAAAGTGCTTGTTAACTACGATAACAATTTCAGAATGCAAAAAATCACCCGTTTTGCCGCTTTAAATGAAACTTACGGACCAGGCGCCAGTAATGGCATACCAACGGCTCCTCCAATTGTTGGACAATTCACATCTTTTGGTCCGGCCTTTCCTGCTGATACCAAAATATATGACAATCTGCATCACTTTTTTCAGACTGGTTTTACACAAACCCATGATCTTGGAGCACAATTCGGATCAGAAAAGGTGGCTTTTCGTGCCTCTGGTCAATACATTGACGACCATGGTGTAGTGCCTTATAATACCTATACTAAGTTCAATTTCAAACTCGCCAATAATACTAAATTGGGAAAGTATATAACGATAACACCATCGATTTCATATGTAAATGCGGATAATGTAAAACCACTTAAAGGCATTTCAGGCTATTTACTTGATCTGTATTCATGGCCGGCCAATAATGACATCACCAACTTCCAGGATGCCCATGGCAATAAAAATTTGCTTTATAATTCCTATAATGCCGACTATGATAATCCTATCTGGAGTGCAAAAAATAATAAAACCGGGGACCTAACAAATCGATGGGTAGCAACTTTAGGGATCGATATTAATCCTTTCCCATGGTTAGCATTATCAGGCAGGTTTGGTTATGATACTTATAAAACCGATGGATATCTTTTCACGCATCCTGAATCCTATTTATTATCTGCTTCCATGGGCGGCGCTTTAGATGATTACTACAGAACCTATAACGGGTATAACCATACCATAACAGCTACTTTTAAGAAAGACGTCGGTAAGTTTTCCACGAGGTTGCTGGGAGGCACTATGTGGGAGGATTTTGAAACAAAACAGTTTGGAGTTAATGGCAATCATTTGATTGATTCTACCAGTACTGATAGCAGTAATATATCGGGCGTAAAAAACCGCTTGCTCAGAAACTATTTTGGTTTACCAAACTTAAATATTATCAGGGAACTGGCCTTTTTCGGAGAAGCTTTTATTAGCTATAATAACGAAATCTTCCTTACTTATACGCATCGTTTTGAAGACGCCTCTCCACTCCCTGCACAAAGCAGGAGCTATAATTATCCAGGTGCAAGTCTGAGCATGATTATATCAGATATATTCCCTTCGTTAAAAAAAGGGAATATTATAAACTATTTTAAGTTGAGAGGCTCTTTGGCCAATACGGCAAGGCTTAACGATCCGTATTCTAACCAATCAGTTTTTGTTAATAATAACAGCAGCTCTACTATTCCAGCATATACATATGGATATACTAATGCTAATCCTAATCTTATCCCTGAAAGACAACAAACCTATGAGGTGGGTACTGAGCTAAGGCTTTTGAATAATGCGATATCAATAGATGCATCTTACTATAATACGCTCTGCCTGGACCAGATAAACCAGTTAGCCAGGGCGAGTTATGCTACAGGGTATATATTAAATACCTTTAATGCATCTTCATTACGCAACGAAGGGATTGAAATTACGCTCGATGTAATCCCAGTAAAAACAAAAGATTTTAGTTGGGATGTCCGGTTTAGCTTCAATCATATGTGGAGTAAGGTATTAACACTGCCTACGTCTATCGGCCTTAAAAATGATTATTATAATTCTGATACTTATTTGGCGGGTAATGTAAGGGGTGGATTGGTAAGAGGTTATTCCACGGGAACTATTACAGGGTTTGGCTATCAAAGAAACACCGCGGGCCAAATTCTTGTTAACCCTTCAACAGGCCTCGCCCTGATTGACCAGAATAATTATGTAAGAGGCGACAGGACTCCAAACTTTACCTTAGGAACCTTAAATTCCTTTACATATAAAAACTGGAGTTTAAGTTTCTTATGGGATCTGAAAGTTGGTGGGGATATTTATGATGGTACAGATTATGCACTGACTCTTTTAGGCAAGAGTGCAAGAACTGCTGACAGAAAAACTCCAATTGTTGTAAAGGGAGTATTGAACGATGGTTTACAAAATACAGCTAATCCAACAGTTAATACAATCGTAATAAGCCCTTATTATACAAGTGCCTATTATACAAGTCTACCAGACGAAGAATTTATTCAACACAATGTAAACTGGTTTAGGTTAAGAGATGTGACATTGAATTATACACTGCCTACAAAAGCCATACATATGTTAAGAGGAATAAAATCTCTAACTGTTTTCTTAACGGGGAATGATTTAGTACTATTTACAAATTATGCAGGTGCAGATCCGGCAGTAAACGCAAATAATCCAGGAACTGGTGGTGTAGGTGCCTATGGATTTGATTATGGAAGTCCCCCAACTCCTTTAGGTTTAAGTTTCGGCTTAAGGACTAATTTTTAATTGCTATTTATAAAATGATCACCTATAAAAGTTTTTGTATGAAAAATAAATTATTTAATGCACTAATTGTTATTGGCTTCGGTAGTACATTATTGATGGCATCGTGTAAAAAGAAAATTGATGATGCATATCTTAATCCAAATGCCACTGTTGTTGAGCCAATTGAAACCATCTTGCCTGGCGTAATTGGTGGTTTTACGTATTTTTATTCCACAAATGGTACAGGTTATGGGATTCAGCTTGATGCTACTTTTATCGGACGATATATCCAATATTGGGGTCTAAACTCCTCCGGAGAAAATTACGGTCAAATGGGACCGGCAACACCTGCAAGTGATAATACAGGCTCTGTATGGGCCGCAGCTTATTTTGGGCATGGACAAAATGTAAATAAGATCATTCAGTGGGGCATTGAGCAGCAAAAATGGGACTATGTAGGAGTTGGATGGGCTGTTAGAGCCTGGGATTGGCTGGAATTAACCAATGAATACAGTGATGGGATATTAAAAGAGGCATTTAATACAAGCCTTCAACAATTTCATTATGATACCCAGCCCGATTTTTATGATAGTTGCCGGGCCATCTGTTTCCGTTCTTTGGCTTATTTAAATACAACAGGCGGAAATGCAAGCCAGGCCAACCTGGCCATTGGAGATGCCTATTTTTATAACGGTGACGTTAATAAGTGGAAGAAATTTGTATATGGAATTTTGGCCCGTTCGTATATTGACTTAAGCAATAAAGCCATATTTGCAACAAATCATTATGCCGATTCCGCAATAAAATACGCCAATCTATCCCTGGCAACCAACGATGATAATGCTCTTGTTAAGTTACAAGGTCTCTCAACAAGCGCTACAGATAATTATTATGGTCCGTTTCGCGGTAACATAGGTACGTTCAGGCAAGGAGGCTATATTGCTGATCTTATGCAGGGTGCTAACCCGGGTGCATTTACAGGTATTATAGATCCGAGGGCATGGTATATGCTGCGTGAAAATCTCAACGGCACTTTCAAAGGGTTTACGCCATGGCTGGGAACCAGCGGACTTTCTGCCAATGATTACCCACCAAATTTCTGGGGGCATCCTACCCCAACATCAACCGCTGCTCCGGCAGTTGAGGCTGGTCGTTACCTTTTTCAAAATGTAAGTCCATGGCCGCTGATGACCGCTTCGGAAATGCAATTTATAATAGCAGAAGCAGCATTAAGGAAGGGCGATAGGGCAACTGCGCTGACTGCTTATACAAATGGAATCAGCCTCAACTTCGATATGTTAACCACTACTTATCCTCAAAATATACTAGCAGCCCATGTAATTACACCTGCAATAAAAGCTGCCTACCTCGCAAATACAGCAATAGTTCCTGCAGCAAGTGATCTAACATTGACACATGTAATGCTACAGAAATATATTGCATTATATGGGTGGGGAGCACAGGAAACCTGGGTTGACATGCGCAAATTTCATTATACGGATATTGACCCTATAACTAATGTACACCAGGTGTATGTCGGTTTTACACCTCCATCAGGTATTAATTTATTTTCAACAAACAATGGTAAACTAGTCTATAGATTCAGGCCAAGATATAATTCAGAATATTTGTACGATGTTCCAGAACTGACAAGGATTGGAGCTGAAAATGCAGACTATAATACGCTTGAAATGTGGTTCTCTCAACATTAATTTTAATATTAAAAGCCAACAAAGGATGAAAAAAGATATTTTAGTTACATTACTAGTTTTTGCAGGAATTGTATTTTGTTTAAATTCCTGTAAAAGAGATTTCGCATTAAAAGATCCTACCATGTCAACAAATGGAACTTCTTTTTTGAAAGTTATTGATTTTTCACCCAACTTCAGGCCAATTTATAGTTTGCCGGATTCTTTTAATGTATTTGTGAATGGTACTAAGGTTACCGGGTTTACGCCTGGAGGTGCAGGAAATTATATATTGACCTATGGAGCACTTTTCCCTACAGTATCCTCTGGTTATGGATATATATCTATTCCTCCCGGCACAACTTCAATTAAGCTATCTGTTGGGGGTGTTGTAAATCCTGATTCAATCCCAATTGCAACTTTTACCAAGATACTTATGCCTAATAGTAATTATAGCTTTATAATTACCGATTCAATAACTTCTCCAAGAGATTCCTCGCAAATCTTTGTTCAGGATTCTTATCCACAGCCAAACCCCGGATTTTATAATTTACGGTTTATACATGCTGTGTGGAATGATACGGTTGGCAAAACTGTTGATGTCTGGTCTACAAGAACAAATCGAAACATTTATACCAATGTTAAGCCTGGCACAATTACGTCGTTTACTGAATTACCCTATAATCAGCTATTTACAGACACATTATATGTAAGGCGTTCAGGTACTACAAATAATCTGGCTATATTAAACTCACTTTCATTATTTACGCAAAGAACCTATACTTTGTTATATAAAGGGGATGGTAATTTAGTAACCGGCACAAAAGCAAGAGGGCTTATAACTTACGTCCACCAATAAACTATTATTGTTTTTTAAAAGGGCTGTCTACTGACAGCCTTTTTATGTTATAAGAGAAAATATTATTAGCCGGATTCAAATAGGTCAATGACTGTTCCCAAAAAATAAATAGCATAATAAAATTGAACTAATGATCCCAACAAGGTCTGCAAGCAACATGCTTCCAATCGCATACCTCGTATTTTTTATCGACACCGCTCCAAAGTAAACAGCGATCACATAAAAAGTTGTATCGGAAGAGCCTTGCAAAATGCACGCTAACCGCCCTGCAAACGAATCAGGAGAACTTACCTTCATTGTATCTATCATCATCCCTCTTGCTCCACTGCCACTCAAAGGTTTGATCAGAGCAGTTGGCAGGCCCTCTACAAACCGTGTATCCATTCCCATTGCCATAAACAGTTGTCTCATCCCATTTATGATAACATCGAAGGCCCCGCTGGTTCGTAGCATGCTAATAGCTACCAGCATCCCAACCAGGTAGGGAATGATTCTTACAGCGGTTTCAAAACCGTCCTTCGCTCCTTCCACGAAGGCATCAAAAATGTTGATGTTTTTATACAATGCACCCAGCACGATCAATAAGAAAATCAATAAAATCAGGCCATTACTCAAAACAGAAGAAAAGCTCTGAACTGCGATAAAATTTAGGGAATGCAGGTAAACAACCAACAAGGCTATAATTGCAGATAACCCCCCGATCCAGGCCAGTATAACAGGCTGTAATACATTTATTTTTTGCCTGAAAGAAACGATCATCATGGCTGCCATTGTAGCCAGGAAAGTGGCTATCATGCAGGGAATAAAAATATCGGTAGGATTGGAGGATTTCAACGATGCCCGCGCAGCAATAATACTCACAGGTATTAAAGTTAGCCCCGAAGCATGCAGGCATAAGAACATGATCTGGGCATTGGAAGCGGTTTCTTTATTAGGATTAATTTCCTGGAGACTTTCCATTGCTTTAATACCAAAAGGTGTGGCTGCATTATCAAGCCCCAATAAGTTAGCTGAAAAATTCATCATCATATGTCCCATTGAAGGATGACCTTTTGGGACTTCCGGAAATAATTTCGAAAAGAATGGCCCGATGATCCTTGATAACAATCGTATACCCCCTGCTCTTTCCGCAATGCTCATGAATCCCATGAATAGTGCCATGATACCAACGAGGTTGATTGCAAGATCAACCGCTGCCTTGCAGGTAGGAATGATCCCATCTGCCGACTGTTCCTGGTAACTGATGATGCGGTTATCCGTTGTTTTTATGATCTTATTTGTTCCATTTTTAATTTCTTTGGCTGTATTCAGAGTGGAGATAACCGATGGCTGCAAAGTCACTGAATCCAATACCCTGGTTTGGGAGGTATCTCCAGCCTTTCCCACTACCATTTTACTATAAATATCCTTACTGCCACCGGAGAAAAGGTATTGCATGGTTGCAGCAATAATTGCAACAATAATAAACCCGGCCCATATCCTGCTTAATGCCATAACTCGAAATTTAGAAACACAACAAACCCTGTTATTAAATCACTTGAAAACTACCACTTTTTATTAATACCTGATACCACCAAGTCAAATTTTGCCGCCTATCAATTTTGATTTCGATTTCAAGATTCATAGTGTTATTTTTATAGTAACTATAAACCTTCTGCCATGCCAAAATTATTGTGTACGGTTATTACCTTATTTACTTTTTTTGCACTTAATGCACAATACAAAAATGATAATGTATTATTCAAGACAGTTTATCCGCAGGATCTGAGTACCCAATTAAAATTAAACCCAGGTTATTTATTGCTGGATGTTAGAAGCAAGGGAGAATATGCTGATACCTCATCTATGGCAAGTACGAACCTTGGGCATCTGAAAAATGCAAAAAATATCGATGTACAGGAACTTGCTTCCCATTTAAATGATTTACAAGATTATAAAAATAAACCCATTTTTGTGTACTGCTCATACAGCCAGCGCAGCAGGCGGGCGAGCCAAATGCTTGCAGACAGCGGCTTTACGAAAGTGTATAATATTAATGGAGGTATGACAACGCTTATACAGACCCGCGGAGCCGTAAATGGCTTGTATGAAACCACTAATAAATATACAATATTATCCCCGGCTGAATTTTGCCAGGAGTTAAATAATAAAAATAGTTTCATTCTTGACATCAGGAGCGATTCTGCTTACAGGGGGATTTCTACTTCAATTACAGTCAATGCAATGGGCACCATTCTGAATGCACATCACATTGCATCTGATCAATTGTCAAACTCCTTGCAATCCTTGCCTCAGAATAAAAAAATAATCCTGGTTGATGACTATGGAGATAAAAGTGCTGAAGCCGCGACTATGTTAAGTTCAAAGGGCTTTACAAATATTGCCATCTTATTCGATGGGCTTTTTAATTTCGAAAATACCAACAGTGCAGATGTTAGCTGTAAAAATTCAGTATGGTTACACGATACAAAATTCAAGTTGATCAGCCCCGAAGAATTTGATCAATTAATCAAACACGATCCCCAACTATCCATTCTTGATGTTAGAAATCCTGATGAGTTTGCAAATAAGGCAAAGAATGCATGGCGTAATCAAGGCCACATAAAGAATGCCATCAACATCTCAGCACCAGATCTGTTCAAAAGATGGGATGAATTGCTAAGTTCTAAAAACAAACCTATTGTGATCTATAGCTTTAGTTCAGATATGGCTGGATATAATGCTGCTTCTACACTAATTGACAATGGATTTACTAAAGTATACCTTCTTTCCGGCGGAATCTGGAATATTCGCTGGAGGGCAAATAATATAAAAGGCAAGTTGGCATTAATAGACATGGTTACTGATGTGCCTGCAGAATATTTATAGCGACGTAGCAATGCTACGTCTCTACAAATATTTCGGGTTATCTTTGCCGCCCAAAAATAGTTGGAGCCTAAGTTCCAAAATCATCTCAAATATTATTAAATGCCTCTAAGAGCCGGAATTGTGGGCCTACCCAATGTAGGAAAATCAACCTTATTCAACGCGGTGAGCAATAGTGCCAAAGCACAGGCCAGTAACTACCGTTTCTGCACCATAGAACCCAATATCGGGCTTGTTAATGTTCCCGATGAACGAATAGATAAACTAGCAGAACTGGTGAACCCAGAGCGAACAGTTCCTACCCAGATAGAAATTGTAGACATTGCAGGGCTTGTACGTGGCGCCAGTAAAGGTGAAGGATTAGGAAATAAATTTCTCGCTAATATCCGCGAAGTAGATGCCATCATCCATGTAGTACGCTGTTTTGAAGATGAAAATGTGCTGCGTGAAGAAGGGGCCATAAATCCAATAAGTGATAAAGAAATCATCGATACTGAGCTTCAATTGAAAGATCTTGACAGTGTTGAACGAAAAGCTTCGCGTGCAGAAAAATTGCTAAAAACAAGTGACGCAAAAGCCAAAGCAGAATACGAAGTATTGTTACGTTGCAAAAAACACCTGGAAGAAGGAAAAAGCATACGAAGCCTGAAATTAGATAAGGATGATCAGGCAGCCATTTCAGATTTGTTCCTTCTTACAGAAAAACCCGTAATCTATGTCGCTAATGTGGATGAAGCCTCTATGCATACAGGGAATAAATTTTCAGATATATTGATCAATGCGGTTAAGAATGAAGACGCACAGGTAATCATAATGAACAATTCGATTGAAGCTCAGATTGCTGAATTTGAAGAGGGTGATGACAGGCAGATGTTTATGGATGAATATAAGATGACAGAACCTGCTCTCGACAGGCTAATAAGATCAGCTTATAAATTGTTGGACCTCTCTACCTATTTTACAGCTGGTCCACAGGAAGTACGCGCCTGGACCATCCATCATGGGTGGAAAGCCCCGCAAGCTGCAAGTGTCATTCACACTGACTTTGAGAAAGGATTCATCAAGGCTGAAGTGATTTCATACAATGATTTTCTTCAATACAAATCTGAAGCCGCATGTCGTGATAACGGACGACTTCGTATTGAAGGCAAAGAATATTTGGTAAATGATGGAGATGTGATGCACTTCAGATTCAATGTTTAGAAAGCCAGTTCTATTGCGGCAGCAACACTCTGTCGATAACATGCTCCACTCCATTAATAGCATTCTTATCAAGATTTGACGGTGCTGTTGCATTTGCTGCAATTCCTCCATTAGCTACCCCTGTTACCGCAAGTGCTGCTCCAAAACCTCCAACTATTGTGGACTTCACCATAACACCGGGATGTGTTGGAATACCCTGGTTCAATAATGTTGGAAAGAATGCAGCGGTAGTCGGAAAATTCACAGAGAAAGCCCTGTATGGCATGATGTGATATGTCACAAGTCCCCTTACTGTTAGAACTGGTACCGAGGTATTGAGAAAACCAATAAATGTTGCATCGGGTGCACCTACAGGGATTGCCCCACCGGTTAAAGCGCTGATGAATGCTTTTAATGCTGTGTTTGTAGGCGCAAATACTGTTAGATTAGCTGGAGCATACCCAAGTACGTAGCCTATTTGATTCAATGAGCCTACCAGTTGTCCCGAATCTCCACGTGCGATGGCGGCATTAAATATAGTAAGAGTAGGATCCGAAGATATAAGGTTAGATAAATAGGTACTTGGCGGATTTACTATGGCTGCTACAATGTGAATGATCCCGTTTTGAACACGTTTGTTAGATGACACAACCGGGATATTATTTACCCAAAAACCTGTTGGCCTCTTAGCTGGAAATATTGGCATATTTAGCGGGATCGCTGTTCCAGGGATGGTGCTAATTGTAAAGTAACTTGGCAACTGCACATTGGGGAATGCGGTAGTTGTTGAAGTTAATGTATCTATGAACTGCTCACCAGGAATAATAGAATAGCTAACAATGGCCGCTACTGATTGTGTTGGTAAGGAATTCACTCCAGCAATTGAAGGTATCCCCGAAGCAATGAATGCAGCATTATTTGGAATAAAAGCTGTGAAAATGGTAGTGTTATCATTAAACAGATTGGTAAGGCCAGCTTTTACAACTGCCGCTTTATAAAAGCTGAGGGAGGTGTCCCTGTTTAATATACCGAACATGGTTGTATCTCCATTCTTGGGATATAACAATGGAATAGGACTAAGTAAATCTTTGTTGCAGGATGCAAAACCAAACCCACATATCACTGCGATAACCGATAATTTTATTATATTTTTTATATACTTTTTCATATACTTCTTTGATGATGATTTAAATTATTGACATTAATACAGGTTATAACCAAAGCTTACATAATACAATCCACCAATGGCGGCATTACCAAACCCATTGACATAATATTGATTCAACAAATTAGTTGCACCAAGTTTCAGCATTATTTTCTGTACCGGGAATTTATAGCTTACCTGGCCATCAAGTGTATGAAATGCAGGAACAGGGCCATTTACAAAGTCGCCCTCATAATCTGTAGCACCCTGATATTTGTAAGTAAAATTAAATCCAAAACGGTTTTGGTATCCAAATCCGCTATTGCTAAAAGAAGCAGCTACTCTGTATTCAGGTGCATTAAATTGAGACACAAATCCTATCGGAATTTTTGATATTTTATCCTGTGAGGCATTTGCTCCAATGGAGAAATTATACGGTAAAGAATAATCAAGGCTGATGCCATACCCATAGGTCTCAACATTATCACTTATATTAGTTGGAACTGAGTACTCACGTACCTTCGAAGTATCAGTGAGATTGGCTTGAGTAATGAAGGATGGATTGCCATTTACTGATTGAGCAACGGTCACCCTTGCAATAAAGTTTTTATATACTCCAAAATATCCATACACATCTATCAGAAGTTTTTTGTTTAACAGTAAACCTTTGTAACCACCTTCAAACGACTGCACAGATTCTGCTGCGAACTTATTGAAATTTTGAGGCGTTAAAACTCCTCTAACCAAATTACTATCAACAAGATAAACCTGGTTAGTATTAAAATGATAATATGTTTGGAATGTTTGCAGTCCACCCAATAGTCTTGATCCTCCCCCTACGCTTAAGTTGATCCACTGTTGTTGGGTAGACGGAAACCTGTAAGCGGTCTGATAAGACAAGCGTAGGTTATTATCAGGAGCTACCCTTATCACTGCAGAAAATCTTGGCGTAAATCTTCCATCAAAGTTTTGATTCTTATCATATCTGCCAGATACTATAAGTTTCAGTTTGTCATCAAGTAATCTCTTTGTTGCCTGTACATAAGCACCTACTTCGTTTATCCCGATCTTCCCGGTGGAATCTGCGAATAATGTACCTTCTGAATTTAATACATATCTTTTAAAATTCGCACCAACAATTACGTCTGCATATTCCTTAGTGTACTGAGATAAATTATATTGCCCTTCTATGTTGTACAAATTTGTTCTATCAACAAATAAACCACCGCCTTTCGAAATCGGAACACTCCGAACCTGGTCAAGCAATTGTTTGAATAATGGAGACCCTGCAGCTGGCCTGCCCTGGTCTGCTGCTGCACGGGCAATATTATGAGCATTTATATCTGTTTGACCAGCAAGTTTAGCTGCGAGGAATGCTTGCCCATATTGAGCATACCATCCTGTGCTACCACCACTTGGTTTCCAGGCTTCATTAAGCAGACGGGTGGTTACAGTAGCATTGAACGTTTGGCCTGCATCCTCTTGAGTAGTATACCCCCTCAAAAACCAATCGGTATTATTCAATTCGAGTTTGTATTGCGCCATCTTTAAGTTCTTAAGAGAATAACGATCACTTCCTGTGTAAACTGTGTTACCCGATCCAAAAAATCCTTCGGCAATCAAAGTGGTTCTATCTGTTATTTTATAATGAGCAGAACCCATTAATTTAACATTGACTGCATTTGGATCAACTACATCTTTTTCCGCATAACCGGTCCTTGATACCTGGATGATAGCAGGCAATGCATTTATATAAGATTGGTATGGAGGAAATAAAGCTGCGAGTGGTGTAAGCACTGCAGATTTCAGGTCAACGGTAGTTTCATCCCCATACATATTTACACCATCGTAGTTTGGGTCTGTGTCCCTTGTACCATTAACCAGAACACCAGTATAGCCAAGCCGGTTATAATCCCGGGTATCTATTCCGATCCAATCTTTGGCCTGGATTATTTGGCCCGAAACATTAAAGGCAAACTTCTCTGAAACCTTCTTACCCCATCTCATAGACCAGTCATAATAAGGTCCACCAGGTCGCTCGAGCCTGTCGATATGATTTACACCCGTTTTTATATCTGCAGAAAATCCCTGGTATTTGAATGGATCCTTACTAGTTATAATAATAGCACCATTCATACCACCCGGGCCGTAGAGAGCTGATGAAGCCCCAGGTAATAATTCCACACTTTCAACATCCATCTGGGTTAGTCCTGTTACACTTCCTACGGAAAAATTCAGTCCGGGAGCCTGGTTATCCATACCATCAACAATTTGATTGACACGAAGATTTCCGCTTCCATTAAAACCCCTGGTACTTGGGGTTGTAAAAAGTATTGAAGCATTAACTACATCTACACCCTTCAATTTACCCAAAAGATCATAATAATTAGGAGATGCGGCGTTACGAATATTGGCAGTACTAATTCTCTCAATGGTAACCGGCGATTCCAGTATCCGGGAAGGAGTTCTGGTTGCAGCAATGACCACTTCCTGGCCAAGAACATTGGTTGGTTTTAGATCAATGTGTACCGATTCTGCGCTATTTACAATAACTTCCTCGATAGCATACCCTACAGAAGTAATAATGAGCGTGACAGGCAGCCTGGAATTCAGGTTTAATTTAAAACTACCGTTCTCATCTGTGAAGGTGCCCGCACCGGAACCTTTTACCGTTATTGAAACAGCTGAAAGGCTTTCTCCAGTCACACTATTCTTAACATTACCGCTAATGGTTGTCACCTGAGCAAAGGCAGCAATTGAAATAATATTTGCCATGATCATAGCTGCCAGGTAGCTAAAACTTTTTCGCATAATGGTGGTTTTGGTTGTACAATTTTGGGCAAAATAAGCATACTTATGTTTGTATAGAAATTTAATTTTCACCAAAAAGATATAAGATGTTTAAATCTTCATGCTTTAAAATTCATAAATATCAATATGCAGGTTTACTTTAGCCAAATGAGTAGATTTCAATTTATAGGTCAAACTAATTTTTACAAGGGAAAAGTGAGGGATGTTTACAACATCGATAACAAGTGGCTTGTAATGATTGCCAGCGATCGTATCTCAGCTTTCGATGTAATTCTTCCTCGACCAATTCCCTATAAAGGACAAATATTGAATCAGATAGCTGCTTACATGCTGAATGAAACAAAAGATATATGCCCTAATTGGTTGATTTCAACACCTGCACCCAATGTTGCGCTGGGCAAACTATGCACTCCGTTCCGTGTCGAGATGGTGGTTAGGGGTAACCTGACAGGCCATGCATGGCGAACTTACGCTTCCGGTAAAAGAATACTATGTGGGGTTACTTTACCAGATGGTATGAGGGAGAATGATTATTTTCCCGAACCTATCATCACACCATCCACCAAAGCTGAACAAGGTCATGATGAAGACATTAGCAGGGAAGAAATCATTTATCGCGGACTAGTGGGCCAGGATGATTATAAAACACTTGAAAAATATGCCTTGCAGCTATTTGAAAGAGGTAAAAAATTAGCCGCCGTTCAAGGCCTGATATTAGTAGATACAAAATATGAATTTGGAAAAACCGGTAACGAAATACTACTGATGGATGAAATACATACCCCTGACAGTTCCCGGTATTTTTATGCAGATGGTTATGATGATCGGCAGCAAAAAAATGAAAAGCAAAAGCAACTGAGTAAGGAATTTGTACGGGAATGGCTTATAGAAAATAATTTTATGGGCAAGGAAGGACAAAACATTCCTCCAATGAGCGACGAGTGGATTGCGATTATCCGTGACCGGTATATCGAGCTTTATGAAAAACTATTAGGGGAAAAATTCATCCCACAGCAATTAAGTGATAAGGAAATTGAGCAAAGAATTTCTGAGGCATTGATGTCAATAAAAGAGAGGTAGATTTATTATTCCGTGCCTTCCGTGGCTATCTTTCCCGCGAAGCGAGAAAAACCTTAATAATTTGGTAATAACTTACCCCCGGGTTTACACAAATATTGTTGTTTTTTTGTTCAAACAAAAACAACTCTTATGATCCTCAAAAAATTATTATCCTTTCTGGGTTTATTATTACTGTGTAACATATACAGTTTTGGACAGGAAACAACTTCTGATATCCAGGGAACGATATCAGATGTAAATGGAAGTGTATTGGCTGGTGCTACAGTTACGGCTATTAATATTCCCTCAGGTACCAGGTACACTACCACGACCAGGAAGGATGGCCGCTATAACATTGCAAACATGAGAGTGGGTGGCCCCTATGAGATTACAGCAACCTTTGTTGGCTATAAACCCAAAAAACAGGAGGACGTTATCTTGTTACTTGGCCAGAGTTTTACTTCAGATCTTACATTGACTCCTGAATCTAAAGAATTAACCCAGATTGTTATTTCAGGAAGCAGGCAGGATAAAACTTTCAACAGTAGCCATAACGGTAGCCAGGAAGTAGTTAACCGGACCCAGATGGAACG
>JADGPY010000448.1 GCA_017882205.1 Chitinophagaceae bacterium | reverse complement strand
GTTTATTGTCGGAGGAAGGTTATGAACTGTGATCTTCTTTCGTTTCTGTGACATCGAAAAAATATTTTTTGCCACAAAGGCACTAAGACCCGAAGTTACAGAACGGGAGATATTTATTCCTTTGTTGCATTCAATTATAGTTTGTTCTTATATACATAATAATTCTCCTCTATTTTCAAATCGTCCATAGATATTTCTGCATCCTTAAAATTTTCTGTTGGGTAGATAAAGGTATACTTGTCTTTTGTTAGCATAACCTTCACAGGCATATTAAAGCCCTTTACCGTGTTAGACCAGTGATAAGATAGGATTCCTTTATTTATTTTGTATTCCAATGTAGGAATTTGGACAGTTCTGAGATATTGATCAAAAACTTTGGAGAAATCAATACCGGATTGCTTACTGATGTAGATCTCAATCTGTTTAGAAGTGACTGTCTGGTGATAAAATGTTTTATTTAGTCCCCTGAGTATTGCTCTGAATTTTTCGTCATTATTAACTACCTGTCTTATGGTGTGCAACATATTAGCACCCTTATAATACATATCGGTACTCCGCTCGCTGGGATCATCATTTACGTTGTATGTCCCAATGATCGTGGCCTTATTATCAATGAGTTTACGTGTGCCAATAACGTAGGCATCCGCAGCTTCTTTACCATAGTAAAATTCAGTAAAGAGTGTTTCCGAATACGCTGTAAAGCCTTCGTGCACCCACATGTCGGCAATATCTTTCGTTGTAATATTATTGGCAAACCACTCATGCCCACTTTCGTGAACAATAATAAAATCCCATTTCAAACCCCAACCACTGCCAGAAAGATCCCTACCGGCATAACCATTCCTATAGCCATTGCCATAGGCAGTGGCGCTTTGATGTTCCATACCCAGGTGCGGTGCATCTACCAGCTTGTACCCATCTTCATAAAAAGGGTAGGGGCCAAACCAATGTTCAAATGCTTTTATCATTCGGGGAGCATCAAGGAATTGCTTTTTAGCTTTCTCAAGATTATAGTCAATCACCCAATAATTCATGTTGAGATCACCTTTTTCACCTTTATACGTTTCGTGAAAGTTGACATACTTCCCGATATACGGAATGATGCAGTAATTGTTGATGGGATTTACCACAGCCCAATCATACGTTGCAGTGCCATCCCCGTTTTCTATCCTGCCCCGGAAGTTTCCATTTCCAACACACATTAAAGTATCAGGGCAGGTAATGTGCATTTCTGCACTGTCTGGCTCATCAGCCTGGTGATCTTTGCAGGGGTACCAGACACTCGCACCTTGCCCCTGGCAAGCAATGCTTACCCAGGGGCGATTTTGCTTATCTCTCTTCCAGATCAATCCTCCTGGCAGCCATGGTGGACGTTTTGCAATGAGAGGTTTGCCATGATAATATAATTTAAGGTAAACTAATTCATCCTTTGAGCCACCTACAGCTGGAATAAAATAAGCGTTTCCATCTTTTTTAAAGGAGAGCTGATTTTCATCCTCAACTGTGGTATTCTTATTCTTACGGTATTTGTGAAGGAGAATTACGCTATCCAGTTTCAATGGTTCCTGTAAATCAATTTGCATAATCTCTCCCCTTTTTAACACCTTAAATTGCATCTCATTATACCCGCTTATTGTGCTATCTTCAAAATTAAATGTTACATGCAGATCGTACTTTGTTGCATCCCACCAGTCTCTTCCTGGTCCATAGTTTCCGCGCAAAGTATCAGCGTGTGTAAACTTCTGCGAGAAAAGGCTGCTAACAATGAACAATGAAAAACTAAAAGCGGCTACTATCTTTTTCATTCGCTAAATTTATTTTTTCTTACTCAAAGATGAAGTTAAAAAACGGTTCAACGATACTACTTGTAATTTTTTGTTTGATGGGATGCGGCACTCATCACCAAAATAACAATATCTTTCATTATAATGAATCATCCGGGATTGCAACCCTTGATCCTGCTTTTGCCAAGAGCCAATCTGTTATGTGGGTGGCTCACCAATTGTATAATACCCTGGTTGAAACCGATGACAGTTTGCATATGGTGCCATCGCTTGCAAAGTGGTGGGATATATCTGATGATAATCTCACTTTTACCTTTCACTTGCGCAGAGATGTGCAATTCCACGACAACGATGCCTTTGCCGGAGGGAAAGGAAGGCTAATGAAGGCATCGGATGTTGAGTATAGCTTTAAAAGAATACTGGACAAAAGTACTGCTAGCAGCGGCGCCTGGATCTTCAATGGAAGGGTTGATTCAATTCATGGATTTAAGGCCCTGGATGATTCTACCTTCCAGTTGAAATTAGTAAAGCCATTCCATCCAATCCTTGGAATTTTAAGTATGCAATATTGTTCTATTATCCCACATGAGGTAGTAGAAAAATATGGGAAGGACTTTCGGAGGCATCCATGTGGCACAGGGCCATTCAGGTATGTTGCCTGGGAAGAAGGCCAGGCTTTGATCCTTGCTAAAAATGAAAAATATTTTGAAAAAGATACCAGCGGATATGCATTACCGTACCTGGATGGAGTCAAGGTCACATTTTATGATAGCAAAGCTACTGAGTTTCTTGAATTTCAACAGGGGAGGCTCGACTTTATAAATGACATTGATGCCTCCTTCAAAGATGAGATCCTTACTAAAAGTGGTGAGTTACGAAAAGAATGGGAAGGAAAGATCATACTTAACAAACATCCATATCTTAATATTGAGTACCTGGGAATATTATCTGATTCCCTGAATGAAATTGTGAAGAACTCTCCATTAAAAAATAAAAAAATCCGACAGGCGATCAATTATGGCATAGATAGAAAAAGAATGATGCTATATGTAAGAAATTCAATCGGCACACCGGCTGAAAGCGGGTTTGTACCACTAGGTATACCATCATTTGATTCAACAGCAGTTATCGGTTACCGTTATGATCCATCCAAAGCATTGCAGTTATTAGCAGAAGCTGGTTTTCCCAATGGTATTGGCCTACCGGAAATAAAATTACTAACCATTCCTCAATATGCTGATCTTGGAAGTTATATCGCCAATGAGTTACAACAAATTGGAATTAGGGTGCAGGTGGAAGCAATCCAAAAAAGCTTATTACTTGAACAAACGGCCAAATCAGAAGCATTGTTTTTTAGAGGAAGTTGGATCGCCGACTACCCCGATGCGGAAAATTATTTAAGTGTTTTCTATAGTAAAAATCCTGCCCCGCCGAACTATACCCGATTCAAAAATGCAGAATTTGATGTGCTCTATGAAAAAGGATTGAGTGAAAAAAATGATTCTATAAGAGCAAGGATTTACCAGGTTGCAGACCAGCTGGTAATGAACAATTCTCCCGTAATTCCACTATGGTATGACATGGTGATAAGATTATTGCACCCATACGTTAAATCGCTTATACCTAATAGCCTGAATCTGCTCGAACTACGCAGAACCAAATTTGAAAGATAAATTAATTACCACTCATTTTTCCTTCATCGTTTCGCATCACACCAGATGGATACAACCAGCAAGCCTTATTTCTTTAAAGATATCTGGCATATAAAGTCTTGAGTTACTTCTTCAGCTTCTCCGCAAAAACCTTTTGAAATTTCTCTATTTTCGGTTTTATCACATAATAGCAATATGACTGTGCGCCATTATTCAGGTAATAATTCTGATGATAATTTTCTGCTGGATAAAACTTTTCGAAAGGAGATATCTCTGTTACAATTGGCTTGTTAAATGCTCCACTTTTATCCAGTTCCTCTTTGTATTTTTTTGCTTTCTCATTCTGCTCATCATTATGGTAAAATATTACACTTCGATATTGCGGACCAACATCATTGCCCTGCCGATCAAGGGTTGTAGGGTCATGTGAATACCAGAAAGCTTTTAAAAGATCATCAAAGGAAATCCTGGTAGGATCATAAACGATATTCAGGCATTCTGCATGCCCGGTTTTTTTATCACATACCTGTTCATACGTTGGGTTTTCAATATGCCCACCGCTATAACCACTGGTGACCGAAAGTACACCTTCTAATTGTTGAAATACAGCTTCCGTGCACCAAAAGCACCCTGTGCCAAAGGTGGCTATGGAAGTATTCACGATATTTGTTTCCATTTTGTTATTTTTAAATTTTTGATTTGACTAAATACATAAACGATATTAATTCTACAATATACTCACTGTTTTTTTAAAACACTCTGAACAACAAGATGAAATTATTTCCGGCATCAGCAGTAGTACAGTTGGAGTTTGACAAAATCAAAACGTTGCTGGCGGTTCATTGCAATACGGAATATTCGCGTTTAAAAGCTGAGCAACTCCGTATCCATACAAGAAAGGAATTTATTGAACCCCAGCTTCAACAAGCATATGAATATAAACTGATCATAGAGAGCCATCTTCACTTTCCTGATGAAACCTCATTTAATCTAACCCGAGAACTTAAACTAATCGGGATCTCTGGTGCCATTTTAGATGGAGATCAGTTTATCCGGATAAAAAAATTGTGCGAACACATGAAACAGGTGTTTCGTTGGTTTGATGAAGAAAGAAAACTCGCCTATCCTGGTCTCGTTTTAGTAATTAAAGAAACTTATTTTGAACGTGTCATTGCGGAACTAATTGATGATGTGCTTGATCCGGATGGAAATGTAAAAGACGATGCTTCAGAAGAGCTTGCAAAGATCCGAATGGCGTTATATAAAAAAAGAAATGAACTAAGAAGACTTTTCGATCGGATCGTAAATAAATTAAATAAAGAAGGATACCTGGCAGATATCGAAGAAAGCTTTATGAATGGGAGAAGAGTTCTGGCTGTTTTTGCAGAACAAAAAAGAATGATCAAAGGAATCCTCCACGGCGAAAGCGATAGCCGTAGAACCTCCTTCATAGAACCGGAAGAAACCACCGAACTAAATAACCAGGTCTTTTCTCTCGAGCATGAAGAGAGCAGGGAAGTAAACAGGATCCTGCAAGCTCTTACTGCTAAACTCAGTATCTACGCTGAGTTATTAAACACCTGGTATGAGATTGTTGGAGAATTTGACTTTATTAGAGCTAAGGCCAAACTATCCATCGATTATATTGGCAATTGTCCAAAAGTACACGACAAGGCAATAGTGCACCTCATAAATGCCACTCATCCCTTATTATATTTATACAATAAAAAGGTACATAAGCATACCATCCCTGTATCCATTTCCCTGAACGACAATAATCGGATCCTTGTTATTAGTGGCCCCAATGCAGGAGGAAAAACAGTCACGTTAAAAACCGTAGGCCTCCTTCAAATGATGTTGCAGAGTGGCCTTCTTGTACCTTGTAGTCCCGATAGTGAATGTGGAATTTTCAGGCAATTGATGATCCACATTGGGGATACACAAAGCCTCGAGTTCGAACTCAGCACCTATTCATCACATCTGCGCAACATGAAATATTTCATGGAAAATGCTAATGGCAAAACATTGTTTTTCATTGATGAACTTGGAAGTGGCAGTGATCCTAACCTTGGAGGCGCCTTTGCTGAAGTGATCC
>JADGPY010000447.1 GCA_017882205.1 Chitinophagaceae bacterium | reverse complement strand
TCCGGCCCATCAATGAATATTCTTATAAAATTAATGAGCATTGTTTCATTAGTGATAGCTCCTACCCTTGCTAAAATTCATCATGATAAAATAATCGGTAACAGGAATGAAAAAATGCACATGCTGATGCTAATGAATAATAATGATTCTATCACTAGTAATACGAAATCTATTGAAGGAACTGCTATTGATACCAGATCCATCATGACCGATGATGAGATAAATCAATTGGAGGAAACATTAAAACGCGATGGCTTGATCCCACCTCATAATTATACTATTAGTGTAAAAAATAACCATCTTTATATTAATGATGTAAAACAACCGGAGCAGGTTAATAGACGATACAAAAAGTATTTCGCAGGAAAAAAGGATTTTAACTCAATTGAGTCAGCCCAGGTAAAATAAGTTAAAAAGTTACCCCAACAAAAAGCTTCAATTTATTGAGGCTTTTTTTATGAGCGGTTATGGATCATAATAATTAACCCAGATCTTTAATACTGTGAGTAGGTAGATGGAAAAATATATTTGAATATTTATTGGCGTTACGAACTAAATCGTATATTAGCATTACGAACAAAATCGTAATTATGACAAATTCAAAGATTTTAAAGCCTACAGAAAGCGAACTGGAGATTCTGAAAATACTCTGGGCACGTGAGAATGCTACGGTACGTGAAGTGCATGAAGAACTTTCCAAGACGAAGGATTCGGGTTATACAACAACCCTGAAATTATTACAGATCATGTTTGAGAAAGGGCTGGTGAGTCGGAATGACACTAATAAAACTCATATCTATGCCCCGGCAATCAGCAGGCAGCGTACACAGAAACAATTTCTTGATAAGATGATCAATACATTGTTTTCAGGTTCATCTACTCAACTGGTATTACAGGCATTGGGGAATCAGAAGGCATCAAAAGATGAACTTGAAGAGATACAAAAATATCTTGACAACCTTAAAAAATGATAAGGCATGAATCTTTCTGCTTTACAACATTCCATATTTTTGCAATCACTGGGATGGGCCATTGCTAATAGTTTGTGGCAGGCGGCGGCATTATGGATCCTCTACCAACTTATCCAGTTTTCACATAAGAATGCAACCTCGAGGTTCAGGAATAATCTTAGTACGGGTTTACTATTTTCGATATTTGCATGGTTCCTGTTGACTTTCGTTAATAAATATTTGTATTTACAATCTACCGCGGAGGTAATTACAATACCTCATGCAAACAATGAATATCTTTCGTATGCAACATCCTTCGATTGGTCGACGGCAATTAAGAAAGCTGTGAGCACCTTACCATATCTTTCTATTGCCTACCTGTTATTACTTGCTATGCTTTCGATTCGACTTATCAAGTCGTACCTGCATATTTATTTCATAAAGAACCATGGGCTGAAAAAACCTCCCGTTGAATGGCGACTGTTCACTGAAAAAGTATCCTTACAGATGGGTATCACTAAAAAGATACGCCTTTGGTTTTCTGAACATGTAGATGTGCCTGCAACGATAGGTTTCATCAAGCCATTTATTCTTATCCCAATTGCATCTATCAACCAATTGTCGCCGGACCAGTTAGAAGCGATCATACTTCATGAACTTTCTCATATCCGCAGGAATGACTACCTCATTAATTTATTTATCAGCATAGTAGAAACAGTTCTATTTTTTAATCCATTTATTGTACTGCTCGCTAAGATTATTAAAAGAGAAAGAGAAAATTGTTGTGATGATTTTGTTATCCAATACCAATACGACCGACACTCTTATGCGTCCGCCCTGCTTGCTCTTGAGCAAACACGAAATAAAAATATCCGTTTATCGCTTGCAGCAACATCGGGTAAAAAACAACTGTTGAGCAGAATCCAGCGAATCATGGAAGTAAGCAACTCCAATAATATAAACTATGGCCAGAAGTTGCTTGCATTGTTGATTATCACCGGGATTATTTGTTCTATTGCCTGGTTCTCACCAGAGAAAAAAGAACAAGGACTAAAGACAAATCCTATTGAACAAACCTTGAAAAAAACCGAGTTACAATTTGCCAAAAAAGAAAAGAAAAAGAATATTCTTCTTACTCCACCAGCACCAAAATTGCTCGCTATAAAAAATATCACCAATAAAATAGTAAATGCACTTAATGAGGGAGTAGGAAGATCCATGGAGAAACAACTGGAAAATGCATCGGTCCCTAACGTGTGGGAAAGTAACGATCAGGATAATACTTCATTCAACAATAGCTTGAATGATCGTTTGAAAAAGGAGTTAGAACCACCGAAGGAACAATATTTTTTCAATAATAAAGAAACAAAATCAAAGAATGGATTCTTTTTGACGCCAAAAATAAATATCAATCAGCCCAGGTTATTAAAACAATTTGAAAGATATGATTTCAAAACACTTAATGAGTACCTGGATAAAATTAGTAGCCAGTTTTCGGTTGAACATTTAGGAAAAATGCAGGCAGAGATCTTAAAAGCATTTGACAGCCTGAATTGGAAACAGTCCACAGAAGTGAATCAACAATGGAATGAGCAGCAGATAAAAAAGATGACGGACCGGTTTAGAAAGCAGGATGGTCAAAAAGAAAGATATTCACTAATTGTTCAGAAGAAGCTTGCCTTGGAATCTGAAGTACGACACATTGATTCTATCGTGGCACGTGCTTCTGCAATGAGTAACTATTATTACCAACCGCAATTACCTGAAACACAATATGGCTATGAACTTTACAATACTCCGGAAGAACCACGGTCTGTAGAATTGAACAACCCTGAAAGAGCTTTTCGCTTGCGGAGGAATTTGGCTCCCCCTACCAATACAAGTAATGCGCATGTTCAAATTCATGCCAGGTTAAAAAATATGAAAGTAGAATGCAAGGATGGAATCGTTTACTTTAACGGCAAGGAAATGACAAATCTAACTACACCCATCCCTTCTTTTGAAGTCAATAACGGGATTGTCATTGTTTCTGATGGAAATAAAATATTGGAAATACATCTCGAAAACCAGTAACAATATTAGTTTCACGCTCATTTAGAACTGTGCTCTACCATACATTCCTGGGACAGCTATCACTATATTTATTATTAATAAGAAACCCAAGAATAAGCTCATGAGTATTCTGAGCATAATTTTGCAAACGTGAGGTAGTAGCCGCATCATAGGCATAACTTAAATTGAACGTGTTCGAAACATTAATTCCTGCCATTGCCGCAAACCCACCTAGCTGGTCTGTTATTCTATAACTGAGGCCTGCCCATACTTTATCTAAATATTGAAACTTCACATTAGCATGCACCTGTACCGGGAATGGCTGAATGAACTGAAGCATAATAGAAGGAAGCATTGAAACTTCATCGCTAAGAAAGAATCTATATCCGGCAGTGCCAATAAATTGTGGCTCAAAGTAAGTCGCGTATTGATTAGTAGAATAAAATTTTATTTTATTAGGGACGATGTTCAGTACAGAAAGACCTGCAAAATAATCAGAAGAATACAGCCATAAGCCAGCACCTACTTCGGGCTTTAATTTTTTTAAGTCTCCGTTATTATACCCTATGGCAGGATCATTTGGATCAAGGGTACCCCATTCAATCTTGCTTCTGTCCAAACTAACATTAGTAATCCCACCAAGAAAACCAGCAGCCAAAGTTGTCTTTAATGAGATGGCTTTATGGTATGCATAAGTTGCGTAGGCAGAAAACCTATTTATATACCCTGTTTTATCATTGATGATCATCAAGCCAATTCCACTATGAGGTGCAGGTGCGGTGTACTCATCAACAAAAGATTTGCCGCGTGGATTCTCACCTGGGATTTCAAATGAGGTGGCTGTTGTCCGGAAATCCTTCTTCCCAATTGGACCCTGGATGGTAAGATAAGCAGTGACTGGAGCACCATTAATACCCGTCCATTGATCACGATAACTCAATTTAAGGTCTGTATAATTCTCAATCCCAGTCAAAGCAGGATTTAAAATATAATTATTCAGAATGTACTGGGTGTAATAAGGTTTCTGCTGCGCTTCTGCACATATCGATGCAAAAAACAAGAATACTATAAATACACTTTTCATAAGTC
>JADGPY010000446.1 GCA_017882205.1 Chitinophagaceae bacterium | reverse complement strand
GTTTGTGTAACCTGTACTCCTGCCGCACGTCCCTGCATGGCCTGGTCAAATGATGTAACAGGAACCGATTTTAATTCGTCTGATTTTATTGAAGCAACTGAGCCGGTAAGATCACTTTTTTTAACAGTGCCATAGCCAATTACCACAACTTGTGATAATTCATTTTTATTTTCTTCAAGAATAATATTTAAAGTCGATTTATTTTTAACCGCTACCTCTTTTTCTGCATAACCTATATGGCTAATAATTAAAATAGATTTATTGTCTTTTACCGTGATAGTAAATTCTCCCGACTCATTTGAAGAAGTTCCCGAGGTTGAACCCTTTACCCGTACACTTGCCCCGGGAATAGCATCGCCGGATTGCGAAGTTATTTTCCCGGTTATGATTATTAATTTGGAATCCTGTGCAAATACTGCTGGCTGATAAGATAGAGAAAAAGTAATAAAACAAGTAATGGCAATCAGCAGTTGGGATGGTCTGTAAGTTCTCATATATCAAGTTTAATCGTTTAATAAAAGTCAATCAGTAAGCAAATAATTAATGACACTGACTTTAGAAGCATCATTAATGGAAATAGTAAAAATTAATCCTTTGCAATATCAATGGTATAAGTAAAACTATCCGCTCTGTAATATCCAAGATTATATTCAATGGGCCGGTCCCCGGGATCACATACAACTCTCTTGCGAAAGAGGATAGGATCGCCTTCAGAAATATTCAACTTTGCAGCAAGCTTTTTGTTTGCAAGTATGGCACTGATCCCTTCTTTTGAAACCGCAACAGTAATGTGGTGTTCCTTCTCCAGTTTTTCATATAATGGTTGGGAATAATCTTCTTTTTCTGTAAGACCGGTAGCAGGATGAAAATAAGAAATGAAATAAACAATAGGACCTTTTTCCAGGCCCCTTAATCTTTCCAGCTTTATAACTTTAATTCCATCAGCTATTTTAAATAATTGCTGAATTTCTTTATCAGGAAATACCCTGCTGACTTTTACTGTGTAATTTTTAAAAGAGACCCCCTTCTCATCCATTTCATGTGTGAAGCTTGTCCATTTATTTAATCTTGTGGTGATATTATTTTTAGCTACCCTGGTTCCGACTCCTTTTTTTCTTACCAGTAATCTTTCATACACCAGTTTATTGGTGGCCTGTCTTACCGTATTCCTGGATATTCCCAGTTTCTTAGCAATATGAACTTCATTGGGAAACATCTTCCCATTCTGGTATTCAGGCAGCTCTATGAGATTTCTTAACATCGCTTCAACCTGTATATGCAGCGGTAATGGGCTTTTATGATTGATTACAAAAGATTCCATATTATTGTGAAAGAATGTTTAAATGTTCATACAAAGTATAAATGTAGGGTAATCTTTTAAATGTTTGAACATTTGAACAAAATATTTTTCTGCACTGAACATAATTTATATACATTCACTTATTTTATTATTTGCTGATAATTTTATTGCTAAAAAAAAATTATGAAAAAGAAATTGCTTTGCATGAGCTTCCTATTGACTTTTGCCTTATTTGTAAAAGGACAAAATTCATCTTCACAAAAAAAGGATACCTCTCGTTTTCCATTTACTGTTGAAAAAGCAGATGACTGGACAAACCTTTTCTATCGTAATTCAGGATGGTTTGGTGCCGATGGCATTTTTTCTATACCGCTTAGTGGTGTAGATAAAAACAATAATGAAGGAAATGATTCTACTCTTTTACTTTTCGGAGATACATATATTGGCGAGGTAAAAGATGGCAAACCGCTACCTGGAAATGTTATGGTGAATAATACAATAGCTTATATAAAAGGTAATGATCCGAACCCATCAAAAATTCATTTCCATTATAAGCAATCAAAGGATGGAACACCCGAAACATTTTTCGTTCCTCAAACTTCAACTGTGAAAAAGCCACAGCTCTTTTGGTTGGGTGATGGATTTGTAAATAAAGAATTAAATAGTACACTGTATATATTTGGTTACAAAGTAGAAAGAACCGGAGCAGGTGTTTTTGATTTTATAGAACCCGGCGTTTCCATTATCGCAATACCAAAAGGAAGTAAGCCTCCATTTTCAAATCAAAGGCAAATTGAAACATCACTAAATATTAAAAATGCCACGCTTGGTGAAGGCAATATGGGTGCTGGTATATTGGTGAATACAAAGTGGGCAGGTGCGTCTAACCCTGATGGTTATGTTTATGTGTACGGGTGTATTGGCAAGGATAAAAACCTTGTAGTTGCAAGAGTAAAGCCAAAAGAATTTGAAAGTTTATCCAAATGGGCCTATTGGAATGGGAATGCATGGAGTAAAAATATAAATGACCTGAGATCTATTACCAATGGGGTTTCCAACGAATTAAGTATGACTGCTTTCCCTGATGGCCGGTACCTCCTGGTCTTCCAGGTATTGGGTTTATCAGATAAAGTGGGAATGAGAATTGCACAAAGTCCTGTCGGCCCATTTTCAGATATTATTGAAATATATACAACACCTGAATGGAAAGAAGGCATCTGGACATACAATGCAAAAGCACATCCTAATTTATCTAAACCCGGTGAGTTACTGATTAGTTATAATACCATAACTCCTGACTTTTGGAATGACATACAAAAGGATGCACATATTTACAGGCCGAGATTTATTAAGCTGAAGTTTGATTTGAAATAGTTGCGATTTACATTTTTATCTTACTGATATGCCATCGCCCAAGATTGGC
>JADGPY010000445.1 GCA_017882205.1 Chitinophagaceae bacterium | reverse complement strand
ATTGATGATGGAAAGGGTTGTGAGTCTGAACTGACATATATGAATGAAATATTTTCAACATCAGATGCTTTATTGGGCTTGACTTCGATAGGAAAAAATGTTCAATATCAGGGAAAATGAAAATGGATGGCTCTGTTTCAGAAGACATTCCGATATTAGATGAAACTGTAAAAATATATAATGGAGTTAAAGATTGCGATAGTAACAGGAGCTGGTAAAGGAATCGGCAATGCAATTTCTAAACGGCTTGTAGAGGATGGCTTTTTTGTACTCCTGGTTGATATTGACAAAAGCAACGGAATTAATGCAGTTGACGAAATCGGAAGTGATAAAGCGGCTTTTTATTTGACCGACATCAGCGATGAAAAACAGGTAAATGCATTGTTTCGATCAATTGAAGAAACTTATAAAAGAATAGATGTGCTGGTGAATAATGCAGGCATTATTCGTGATAATATGATTTGGAATATGGATACAGTCGATTTTGATTTAGTAATAAATGTAAATCTCAAAGGTACCTGGCTGATGTGTCGTGAAGCGGCGAGAAAAATGAAACAACAAAACTCAGGACGTATTATAAATATTTCTTCCCGCGCCTGGATGGGAAATATGGGGCAAACAAATTATTCAGCATCAAAGGCAGGAATAATCGGACTAACAAGAGCATTAGCATTAGAGTTAGGTAAATACAATGTTTCTGTGAATGCAGTGGCTCCTGGTTTGATTGATACACCGCTGACTGAAAAAATAAAGAAAGAAGCTTTGAATAAATTAATTGAGGCACAACCCACAAAGGCCATGGGCAAGCCTGAAGATGTAGCCAATACAGTTTCATTTTTAGTTTCAGAAAAAACAAATTTTATTACAGGGCAAACCATTTATGTAGATGGAGGTAAGAGTATTGGAGCGGGGGTATAAAAAATATTACATATCTGTTTATATAAAAATAATCTACAGGAATGAAGGTCATTAAAATACAGGTAAATAATAAATATCATGAGTTGTTGATCGATGAACATGAAACGCTTGTACATGTTTTACGTGAGAAAATTGGATTAACAGGTACAAAGATTGGGTGTGAACAGGGAAGTTGTGGCGCCTGTACCGTATTAGTAAATGACGAACCTGTTTTGAGTTGCATTACACCGGCAATGCGTTGCGACCATACTGAAATAACTACCATTGAAGGTATTGCCCAGAATGGAGAATTACATTTATTGCAAAAAAATTTTGTAGATAAAGGAGCTATTCAATGTGGTTTTTGCACACCTGGAATGGTTATGACTTCATTGGATTTTGTTAAGAAGAATCCTCATGCATCCGTTGATGAAATCAAAGAAGCTTTATCCGGAAACCTTTGCAGGTGTACCGGGTATAAAAAAATTATTGAAGCTGTAGCAGAAACAATTCATCCTCAAAATAAATCAAACGACGGGAATAAAATTAAATCTTCCGTTTCGGGGATAATTGGAGTGGGGCATCCTTATATTGAAGCGACAAAAAAAGTGCAGGGAATTGCGGAATATGCGGACGACATCAGGGTTAAAAATGTTTTGCATTGTAAATTTTTAAGAAGTCCTTTTCCTCATGCAATCATAGAAAGTATTGATACTTCACTTGCCCGGCAACTGGAGGGTGTGAAATATATTTTAACGGGAAATGAATTGCCGGAAAAATTCGGAGTGCTGCCAATCTCCCAGGATGAAACTGCTTTGGCCATTGATAAGGTGAGATACATTGGAGAAATAGTTGCTGCTGTAGCTGCTGAAACAGATGAACTTGCACAAGCTGCTTGCAGATTAATCAAGGTTAAATATAAACCCCTCAAACCATTTTTTGAAATAGATGAATCACTTAATGACATTGGGCAAAACGAAAAAATTCATCCGCACACAAAATTCAATAACAACATTCATAAAAAAGCGGAAATACGTTTTGGTAACCAGGAAGAAGGCCTTCAGCATGCAGCTTTTAGAAGTAAAATGAGTTTTGAATTTGAAGGGGTATCCCATGCTTTTACCGAGCCTCATGCTGCTACTGCTTATTGGGATGAAAACGGTCTAACTATTTATACAGCCACACAGGTTCCTCATTATCTTCATCGGGCATTAGCAAAAGTGCTGAAAATTCCATTGAGCAAAGTACGCGTCATCAAGCCTTATGTGGGTGGTGGATTCGGTGGTAAGAGTGACCCCTTTCCACATGAATTTATTGTATCCTGGCTGGCAATGAAAACCGGTCGTCCGGTTAAGGTCAGATATAGCAGGGAGGAGGTTTTTCTTTGCAATCATGGAAGACACCCATCTAAAATGTCGCTGGAAATCGGAGCTGATCAGAACGGTTATCTGAAAGTATTAGATGCCGAAATTGCTATAGATGGTGGTGCATATGGAAGTTTTGGAGTGGTAACTACTTATTACAACGGTGTTTTATTGCAGGCACCTTACGCAATAGAAAACTTCGGATTCAGAACATATCGTGTATATACAAACAAGCCGCAAAGTGGTGCAATGAGAGGACATGGTGCTGTCAATTCCCGTTTTGCAAGTGAAAGCTTGATTGATGATTTAGCTCACCAAATGAAAATGGACCCCTGTGTATTACGGTTGAAAAATTTTATGCCATCAAATACTTTAACCGTCGGTCAATACCGTATTACATCTAATGGAAGCCGTGAGTCATTGATGAAGGTGATGGAACAATCGCAATGGGAAAAGAGATATGGTAAATTACCTCTTGGGCAAGGACTTGGTGTAGGCTGCGGATTTTTTATTAGTGGAAGTGCATTACCTATTATCCGTAATGAATTACCTCAATCCGTAGTGCATCTTAAAGTAGATTTTGACGGAAGAGTACTCTTAAGCTCCGGTGCCAGCGACATAGGGCAGGGAAGCGATACTATGCTGGCTATGATAGTGGCAGAGGTTTTGGGAATATCAATGGAGAAAGTTTTTGTGCTGGCTGCCGATACACTGCTTACTCCCGTTGATCTGGGAAGTTATTCCAGCCGTGTGACATTTATGGCCGGCAATGCAGCAAAGATGGCTGCAGAAAATCTAAGAATAGAAATTGTCAATGCTGTTTCAACGACGAAGGAAGTTCCTGCAGATGAACTGAATTTTTCCTCAGACAAGGTTTTTACCAATGACAATAAAGTGGATTTAACATGGATTGAAGCGATTGATATTGCTACGGCAAATCGCGGAGCAATCACAGTCAGCGGAAAATATATTTCTCCAAAATTAGGTGGTGATTTTAAAGGTTCAGGCGCCGGACTGAGTCCGTCCTATAGTTTTGGTGCAGTAGTGGCTGAAGTGAAAGTGGATATTGAAACAGGGTTGGTTAAAATACTGAACATATGGGGTGCCCATGATTGCGGCAAAGCTATCAATCCGCTGGCAGTAGAGGGACAATTGGAAGGTTCATGGCACATGGGAATGGGGCAGGCATTGAGTGAACAGTTAAGATATTATAATGGTTTGCTTTTGAACGGTAATTTCCTTGACTATAAAATTCCTACCTCTCTGGATACCCCTCCTATTCATTCAAACATTATTGAAACGATCGATCCCGAGGGGCCATTTGGCGCCAAGGAATGTGGAGAAGGCGCTTTACATCCGGTTATTCCGGCAATTGCAAATGCTGTTTTTGATGCAGTGGGAGTCAGGATAACAAGATTGCCGATTAGCCCCGAAGACATATTACAAAAAATGAAAAACAATTCTCTTTCATTCGTAAAGGTGGATAGTAATTAAATTCATGAACGGAAGCGACTATGATGACTGCAAAAAAAATATATCTGCAACCTAATTCGGTTCACGAAGCTTTATCCATAACTAATAGTTTTGAAAATGATTTTCGTTTTCTGGCAGGCGGAACAGATGTAATGGTGAACCGGTTCCAGGGAAATGAAACTTCGTCCTGTTTGATAGATTTAAGCGGCATAAGCGAATTGAAACATATAAAAAAAGTGGGGAGCTATTTATCTATCGGTTCCCTGATTGGTTTGAACGATTTGAAAAACCACAGCGAAATTACAGATGAGTTTCCGGTTTTAATTGAAGCGGCTAATGCAGTTGGATCACCGCTAATCAGAAAATCGGCTACAATAGGTGGAAATATTCTCTGTGAAAACCGGTGTGTTTTTTACAATCAATCAGAATGGTGGCGTGATGCGGTTGGCTTTTGTTTGAAGTGCGAAGGGAATATCTGCATTGCCACCGGAAGTAAAAAGCATTGCTACTCCGAGTTTGTTTCTGATACCGCTCCGGCATTAATTAGCATGGATGCTTTGATTGAAATAATTGATAAGGAAGGTGAACGAAAAATAAAGCTGGAAGATATTTTTACCGGAGATGGCGTCCATTCGCGTAACCTGAGCAGGACTTCCATCATTAAATCAATTCTATTACCGTTAAATCAGAAATTTCTTTCAGTATTCAATAAACTTCGGCTAAGAGAAAGCATGGACTTCACTTCACTGACTGCTGTTGTTTCTGCCGATAAAAATGGGAAAGTAAAAATTGTTTTAGGTGGAGTTGATCCTAAACCGGTTATTGTGGAGGGATCCAATAAAAGTGACAGAGAAGAATTGATTAAACAAGCATTAAAAAAATCAAGGGCTATTAATAATGAAATATTTTCCCGGAATTATCGTAGAGAAATGATACGGACTTTTCTTAAAAGAAGCTTTGCAGAAATTTTTTAATGAGCAAACTGGAACTATGCTTGAGAATCAAAGCTAATTTTTCCCTGGCTTCTTTTTTGGGGTGTAAAGAATAATGACTAAGATTTGATATTCTTTTTCAGCCTCTTCATTTTAGTGTTTAAAGTATGGGTCTAAGTTTAACAGTAAAATGCCTCAGCATCGGTGCTTCTTCAATAATCTGTAGTCCTTTTATTTCATGCCTGTTATTGAACACTTCAATCATCACTTCAGCCACATAATCGATATGGCTTTGTGTGTACACTCTTCTTGGAATGGCCAATCGTACCAGTTCCATCTGTGCCGGTATCAGTTTTTTATTGACATCATACTTTCCAAACATGAGTGAACCAATTTCCACACTGCGGATGCCTCCTTCTATATACAAAGCACCCACCAAAGCCTGCCCGGGATATTGCTCAACCGGAACATGGGAAAGAAATTCTTTTGCATCAATGTACACGGCATGACCGCCCGCAGGTTGCATCACCGGTATACCGGCAGCAATTAATTTATTAGTGAGGTATTCAATGCTTCGAATACGGTATTGCAAATAGTTTTCTTCCATCACTTCATTCAATCCGATAGCAATTGCTTCCAGGTCTCTTCCTGCAAGACCGCCATAAGTTGGAAAACCCTCCGTGATAATTAATAGATTTCGACATTCCTGTGCCAGTTGTTCATCACGCATGGCCAGAAAACCACCAATATTGGCGAAGGCATCTTTCTTGGCACTCATGGTGCAGCCATCAGCATAAGAAAAAAGTTCTTTCGCAATTTCCGGTACAGATTTATTAGCATAACCTTCTTCACGCAGTTTGATGAAATAAGAATTCTCAGCAAAACGGCAGGCATCAATGAACAGTGGGATATTATTTTCTACACAAATCATTTTTACTTCCTTAATGTTTTGCATACTCACTGGCTGTCCACCCCCTGAGTTATTGGTAACCGTAATAATGCAGAGTGGAATATTGGCTGCACCTTTGTCTGCAATAAAGTTTTTCAATGCATCTATATCCATATTCCCTTTAAATGGTGCAGGAACGGTTGGATATTTTCCTTCTTCACATAATAAATCAATTCCTTCAGCACCAGAGACTTCAATATTAGCTCTTGTGGTATCAAATAAGGTATTGCTTACAAAATATTTTCCTTTACCACCAAGTGTGCTGAACAATATTCTTTCTGCGGCTCTTCCCTGGTGAGTAGGGATTACCAATGGCAGCCCGGTAATTTTTTGCACGGTTTCTTCAAAACGAAAAAAGCTGGGACTGCCTGCATAAGATTCATCGCCCTTCATAATGCCAGCCCATTGATTACTACTCATTGCACTGGTGCCACTGTCAGTCAGCAGGTCAATCAATACATCGTTGGCATGAATTAGGAAAGGATTGTAAAAAGCTTTTTCTAATATGCTTCTACGTTCTTCTTTCGTGTTGAAATAAATGGGTTCGACTGATTTTATTTTGAAAGGCTCAATGATTGTTTTCATACAAAAATATTTTGTAGTAATGTTATTAAAAAAGTAGGTGAATAATGTGGCAGGAAGAAACTACGAAGGGCGCTTAATGATATTTTTCCAAAGCATCATAGTGCAAAGTTAGTTTTCCGGGGATAGAAAGAATATGACTTTCGTCATGTCTTTAAAGATCAAAAAGAGTATATAAAAAAATTACTGAATCAGATTGATAAATTAAAGAATGAGGAATAATTAGTGATAACTTAACTATAAGTTTGGGGTATTTGTTGCCCAATCACCTGAATGCCGAGATGTGAGATACAAAAAAAGCTTTCCTTACGGAAAGCTTTAAAAATTAAATCACTTAGCAATAAATTAACGACCTAAGTTAAATCGTACTTCATTACCTCTTTCATCTGTGTATACAGTTCGGTTTCTTCCGCCAATACTCAGAATTAATTCAAATAAAGAAGGATTATTTGGACGTTCAATTCTTGTTACCCTGTAATTGGTTGTATGATATTTTGTCCTGATTCTGTTATCATAATCCTTGGGTAGATTGTTCCTGTCCCATTCAATCCTGTTATACTGATGCCTTCCCCGGCTATCATAATAAGCTTCCACGTTCCTGTTATTATTACTATTGTCTTTGTAGGTTGCATGCCATTGATTATTATTTCGAGACCAGTTTGCATTGCTTGCATTGGGATGGTCTCTCCTGAAAGCATCCTGCACCGATTGCGGTGTTTGGTTCTGGTTTCTGTTACGTTGTCTATTCTGGGCGAATAAAATAGTGCCTGATAATATCAGGACTATTGAAATGAATGTCTTGTACATAAAATTTAGTTTAGTGTAGGCGCTTCAAAAAGTAAGCCAAGAAACGTATAAATTTAACTTTATGCCATTGCTTCAGCAGGCTGGTTATTGAAGACTTCTACACCGTTATAATTTATTTCCCATGTTACCGGCAATGCTTTTTTCAGCATACTGCTAACCCCGCAATATTTCTCCTGTGAATCTGCGACAGCGGTCAACACAGCTTTCTTCACTGCTTCCTCGCCCTTAAATGTATAAACGATATGGATGGACACATATTGAATTGGGGACTTCTTGCTAAGTTCGCCAGTTGTTGTTATATTGAAATCATCCAACACAATGTTTGCCTTGCGCAATAAGGCTATAATATCCATGCCGGTGCAACCCGATAAAGCGGCCAGCACAAAAGGCTTTGGAATAGGGCCTGCATCTTCGCCCCCTGATTTTTCAGGAGCATCCATAATAATTGTATGACCGT
>JADGPY010000444.1 GCA_017882205.1 Chitinophagaceae bacterium | reverse complement strand
TCCGTTTCAATCTGCCCAAGGTGCAATACAGTTGTCCTTAAATGACTCTGCAAAGAATAGCAAGTAAGCCCGGTGAATATATCCACCAACCTGTTGTACCGCAATTTGGCCAGAAGAGCCTGCTCATTGTTTAATGCATATTTATTAATGATCCCCGGTGTTGAATCAAGCACTTTGGTTTCAACCAAAATTTGGGAAGGAACGATAGCCGACTGAACTACCATAGCCATGGTATAACGTCCACGCCCCCCAGGACGGATCATCCATTCATAGCCCTCTTTCGTCCGACCTGTAATAATTTCAGGTAATGATTTACGATAGCCAATACCTTCGCCAAAATGACTCTAGCATCTATGACTACAAAAGCCAAAGGAACACAGCATATTTCGAATCTGAACTCTGAGATCTTCTTAACCCAAAGCTATTTCCAAACCATATCGTACTCGTCAGATTTATAGTTGCACTTTACTCCAATAATACAATCTGTTTTTCTCGAAATATGGGATTAAGGTGTTGCATGGTTTTTGTTTTCATCGTCCAATAGCTTCTGCCCGAGTTGATATTGAGCCTGTTTATCCGAGTCTAAAAAAACACACTCCTGGAATTATGATCCCCAGCCTGGCAAAATTCTTAATCTGAAATAACCATTCTCACGGTAGACACCAAAAAAATCGGTATCCCCTACCCAGCCGTTGTCTTCAAGGATGCCTCGGCCTGAAATAAAGCCACAACCTCCCTTAACATGATAGGTGACCATGGCAACAATGTCATATGGTGAAGTCATTCTATTGGTTATGGTGATTTTCTCAACCGAATATTCTTTTAAAGCGCAGTCTTGAAGGTCTGGAGAAGGTGTTTTCATCATTTCGAACCAATAGGCCACTAATTTGCTCACAATATCTTGGGGTGTGGCACATCCCAGGTCTTGAACGGATATTCGGGAAATGGCTAACTTATCCCAAAAATCATCCGCGTACGACCACGGTAAGGGCGTGCTGGCAGGTGTAGCCATGAACCCAAGGCAAGTCGTTGCTATGGCTGTAGGGGTTGCCGTTGGTTTTGAGGTTGGTGTCAGACTGGGCGTGTCGGTATTGATTAGAGTGGGAGCTGTTGTTGGAATTTGGCTGGGCGCGGGATCAGTCACAGGCAAAAAACCGAGCGGAGTCGGTTGGGCCTTAGCCGCCTGTGGCTCGCACGCCGTAAGCACAGTAAGTGCAATTAGGAAAAGGACGACGCAAAAAACATTAGAAGAAAATAGGGCTTTTCGAGTAAAGTTGTAGTCTCTCACAACCGCAACCACCTCAAAAAAGCCCATGACAAACATTTTAGCACTTTTACAAAACATTGCGCCTCTCATAGAGAAAACGACTTTTCGCCAGATGAACTAGGTCATTTTTGGGATACTGGTGGCCAGCGGACGAATTACCATGTTGAGTCTGTCGAGGTGGACGGAGAAAGGCGGAAGTTATCGAACCATCCAACGTTTTTACCATAAGGTTCTTCCATGAAAAGCTCTCCAATGGCTGTTTTTTCAAAAATGTATTTTGAAGCCGGAAGATGAGTACGTTGTTGCAGGTGATGAAGTCGTGGTGAGCAAAGCCGGCAAAGAAACGTATGGACTGGATCGCTTTTTCTCTGGCGCCGCCACAAGCATTTACTGTATTAAAGTTATAATATTGATCATTATTAATAACCAAAGGGAATTGGCAATTGATTGAAAGAAAAATCATAAAGTGGCCCCATGCCGCTTATACAACAAGTTATCCGCCAAATCGTCAAAGAAGAAGTTAAGTCTGAATTGAAGGAGAATAACCCCCGGATTGGGGGCGTGGAACAACGTATGGATAAAGCGGGCTCTTATTGTGACAAATAACACGTTTAATCGGGATGTAATTTACTAAAATTATCAAACTATATTGATATGATAAAAAAGGGATGGGATAATTTCTTCACCGAAATTGCATTCATAAAGAAATTAATAATTCAGGAGGGATATATGTCTTTTATTTATAGAAGAATTACGTCTGGATTATTAATCCTTTTTTTTCTATTTGCATTTATTAAACCAAACAGTGTAACGGCAAGTCCAGGTCTTGTCACAATAACCGGCACAATTAAATTCCAACCACGTAACTGGAACTCGACCTCTCAGAACTATTTACTTAGCCAGGACCTCGCAATCCAGCTATATCAATATACAGGTGGCGTACCAATCTTAATAGACTCGACCAATACAGATAGTTTTGGAAAATACACGTTTGCTTCTAAACCCATTCAAAACTTAACAATATTTTTAAAAGTATGGACCCAATATCCCGTAAACACCCTTATTCCTGAAAATTCAGTGATGGATACACATACGAATATCTTTAACTTTCCAAGCGACAATACATACCTACCTAATACAGGACAGTATACAAAGGATTTCACAATAACGGATCAATGGCCAGGGTACGAGGCGTTATGGATATTTCAAGATTTAAGAAATACATGGCACTATTTCTATAATACCTATTACAAAAATGGTAACCCATACGATTCGGGAATAGCAAACGTTATTTGGGAACCAGGGGTTAATGGTTACATGGGGATAAACAGTTCTTACACTACGCCTGTTTATATTTTCATTGCTGATAATTCAAAGAACTCAATGGATGTAGTCGTACATGAAGATGCTCACAAGGTAATGATTAATGCAAACGGTTACTGGTATGTAGATTCTAATTGCTTTCAACACTCCATTCCTAGAGCTAGCGATTTCAAATGTGCTTGGGCGGAGGGTTGGGCTGATTTTTTACCGTTAGTTGTCAACAATGATCAATGCTACAATTTTGGTAAAGATAAATGTCAGGGAACAGCAGATCAAGATTATTATAATTTAGAGCTTCATAGCAGAATGGACAATTGGAATGATTTTAATTGGGGAGAATCAGTTGAGGGGCGAGTAGCGGGAGCACTGTATGATTTATATGATAGTAACAATGAAGGCATGGATCGAATATTTCGTGGAATAACTCCAATTGCAAATTATGCCCTTAAAAATCCGCCCATTCAAACTTTTCAAGATTTTTGGAATTTGTGGAAAGCTAATGAGCCGGATACATTTCTATCTGGGTTAACCCTTTATTGGAATACGATTATGTATATAAACATAAACCAGATATATTTACCGAGAGTTAATAAATAATAAAGGGGCCGTCGGTGTAAAGGAGATCAGAATGAAAAGAAATTTGGCCTGCCTCACATTTCTTTTATTTTCGCTAATTTGGCTTCTCTCGGCGTGTGCTCAAGGGGCACCTTCTCCTTCAAACGTAAATTGTAGTGCCGGTGGGGAGATTTGTATTTCTGTTATTTCTGCAAATTCAAGCGCAATAGGGCAAGCCTTCCCCATAAAAATATCGGTCACTAGCAATAAAGATAACTACGACCTGTTTATTTCTCTCGATACACTCTCCGAGGTTGTGGTAGACGGCCCTGAAACCTGGGAGAACAATTTGACCTTTACATCAAACCAAAGTGGATTGGCGGAATGGGGATTTTCTATCAAAGGCGGTCAAACTGTTACATTTACCAGAGTTCTCCACTTCCCTAATAGGGAAGGTATTTTTAATGCAATAGCGACAGTTTTCAATAAAGGTCGATTTATTAGCGCTGCGGACAGCTTCTATTTTGCCCAAAATAAGAACGTTGGGCAAGTAATTAGATCAGGAACGGCCTTCCCCCCAATTACACCAAATGTGACTTCCGCTGTATATGGGCCTGGAACACCAGTTCCCTTCAACCCTTCCGATTCAACTGCAACCCCAAAAAGCTCGCCACTTCAAACTCTTAATACGCCTAATCCTTTAGTCAGTACTGGTTATCCTCCACCTGCAACAGCAACAACCACACCTACAAATCACCCTTATCCATAATTTCTAAGTATTTGTAATTAGGTGCCTTTTTATCAATATCAGTTGAGAAAACTACGAACTCGAATCAAATGCTTTATTGAGGTAATCCAAATCAGAAAATTACAATAATCATCCCTCCTCTAGACTTTTAGCATTTCACTTAATGGTTGTATTATGAACTTTGTATCGCTTGATAACTCAAGCGATGAAGATTTGCGCCTTCTAACTGGCAGAAAAATGTTTTCGCTTGGTCATGGAGCCTACAATTTGCAGTTCTCATTCTCAACCAGTATATTCGGCAAGAATGGCTTTATTTTTAACAAATCGCAAAAATATTGGACTGCTAAATATAGCCGTTATTGCCTAAATTCATTATTATCAACTACATATAGGCTTAAATCGATTTAAAGTGCGGAATGTGGGAAGTACATCCCCAAAATTCTTAGGTAATTTGATATCTAACTCTTTTGCAGCATCAATAATATCTGCCCGTTCGAAAGAAAATTCGTTTTTTCCTTCTTGATAATATTTTTTTAAAAATCCATTCAATGATTTGAGTGTATCTGTCTTTTGATCGCGGCATTTTAATCTCCCTTTTTGCCGGGCCAGGTTAAAACCACCACTTCTTCCCGTAGTTGTTCTTGCGAAGCAGTTGC
>JADGPY010000098.1 GCA_017882205.1 Chitinophagaceae bacterium | reverse complement strand
TTGTTTCTATATTTGATCTACTAAATCCTTCGTATATTAAAATCAAACGTATGAAAAGAATATTTCTTAGCCTTTGTGGCATTGCTGTAATGATGGGTGTAACCTCCACACTCCATGCTCAAAAGAGTAAATCCAATGATAATAATAGTGAGGAGATTATTATCAGGAAGAATGGTGGGAAAGATAAAAAGATTACCGTTGAAATCAATGGCAATGATATTTTGATAAATGGGAAGCCATTATCAGAATTCAATGAGGAGGGTGTTACAATAAAAACCTTTCATAATAAAGATGGAGAAAGATTAAATGAATTATTAGGTGGAAATTCTGGAAATGCATTCCTGTATACGCCGGGAGCAGCCGGCAGGACAATTGGAGGGTGGAATGACAGTAACTGGGGTGAGAAAAGACCCTTGCTTGGTATTACCACTGAAAAGAGTGACAATGGTGTCAAGATCACTGATGTAAACGAAGGAAGCGCAGCCAGTAAAGCCGGTTTAAAAGAAGGTGACATCATTACTTCGGTTGGTGGTAAAAAAATCAGCGAACCGGATGATGTGGTTTCGGCCGTTAGAAGCCATAAACCAAAGGATGAAATAAAAATCCAATACGAAAGAAATGGAAAAGCAGGTGAAGTGATGGCAACATTAGGTGAATCCAAAGCGCTTAGCCGTGCATTTTCATTTAGCAATTCAGGTAATAATGAGCATTTATTCGATGTACAACCCATGGCACCTTTTTCCGGGTCATCCAATGGATTATATAAAATGCTTATTAATGGTAATCACAAGCTGGGTATAAGAATTGAAGATCTGGATGAAGGTGATGGAGTAAAGATTACTAATGTTGAAGAAAGATCTGCAGCAGAAAAAGCCGGACTCAAAAAAGATGATATAATAACTGAAATAGACGGTAAAAAAGTAAAAGATGTGAACGATGCTCGTGGGAAACTTATGGAAGCAAAAGATAAAATGAGCTACAGTCTGAAAGCAAAAAGAAATGGTTCGGAGATGACATTTGACATTAAAATTCCTAAACGAAAAAATAACGCTGAATTGTAATCCTGGTATTCTTATTTGCGATTTACACCCGCCTGGGAATTTTGGGCGGGTGTTTTTTATTTGGATCCTTTATTCTACTTATTTTCGCAGGATGAGCCTGGATATAAAATATGTAGCAGTGATTGGATTAGAAGTGCATGCGCAGTTGCTGACAAAAAGTAAATTATTTAGTGGCGACAGTGCTTCTTATGGAGCTCCGCCAAATACTCATATTAGTCCCATCACCCTCGCCCATCCAGGCACTTTGCCCAAAGTGAATAAAAAGGCTATTGAATATGCACTAAGGTTGGGAATTGCGTTGGAGTGCGATATTGAACAGCATAATTTTTTTGCCCGTAAAAATTATTTTTACCCCGATCTTCCCAAAGGCTACCAGGTAACGCAACATACTACTCCCATTTGTAAAAATGGATATGTAACCATTGCTTTATCTGATGGTGAAAGAAAGATTGGTTTGAATAGGATACACATAGAGGAGGATGCAGGTAAAAGTATTCATGACATAGATGATAAGTATACTTCTATTGATCTTAACAGGGCTGGAGTTCCATTGCTTGAGATTGTTACTGAGCCAGTCATGCATTCTGCTGATGAAGCATTCGCATTTGTTACAGAACTCAGAAGATTGGTAAGATATCTGGGAATTTGTGACGGCAATATGGAAGAAGGAAGTCTCCGGTGTGATGCAAATGTTTCTATCAGGAAAATAGGAGATAGCAATCTTGGAACAAAAGTGGAGGTAAAAAATCTCAACTCAATTCGAAATGTACGAAAGGCGATAGAAGTAGAGATCAAAAGGTTAATCGGACTTGCAGAAAATGGAAAAGTAATTAAGCAGGAAACAAGAAGTTATAATGCCCAGGATAATACCACTTCTAGCTTGCGTTCCAAGGAAGATGCTGATGATTACAGGTATTTTCCAGAACCAGATCTTTCACCTTTTTTTATAAGTAATGAAATACTCGAAGCAGTTAGAAGTTCAATGCCTGTATTACCAGCACAACTTCAAAAAAAATATATTGAAGAACTTCACTTATCAGCTTATGATGCAAAAGTGATTTGCGATGATAAGGATACTTCAGATTATTTTGAATCTGTACTAATTCATTGCAAGAATTATAAAGCAGTGGCTAACTG
Organism: Chitinophagaceae bacterium; assembly: GCA_017882205.1. Lineage (GTDB taxonomy): Bacteria > Bacteroidota > Bacteroidia > Chitinophagales > Chitinophagaceae > Ginsengibacter. The sequence continues at coordinate 9,031 of JADGPY010000098.1, read as the reverse complement.
GATTCTGGGACCTTTAAAGTCGTACCAAAATGAAAACAATCTTGGTATTATGGATCTGCATATTGCGCCAGAGTCTCTTGCAGAACTGATTGGATTGATCGATGCAGGTAAATTAAATTTCAGCATTGCCTCTTCCAGGATATTTCCTTTGATGATGAATACGCAGGCCATATCGGCATTGGAGATAGCCACCGAATTGAACTTATTACAGGAAAGTGGTGGCGATGCATTGAATTCATGGGTAGAGGAAGTAATTTTGGCAATGCCTGAAAAGGTTGATGAATACAGGAAAGGCAAGAAGGGATTAATGGCATTATTCGCAGGGGAAGTAAAAAGGATCAGCAAGGGTAAAGCTGATATGAAGCTTGTTACAAAACTTTTGAACGAAAAACTAAATCAATAATTGCTCAATTTTTATGATGAAAAACTTACTGATAGCCTTGTGTTGCATCTACCTTTTTTCCTGTAAATCAGAAAAAACAAATGGGAAATTTACAGTTACGGGAGAAATTAAAAATATTCCAGACCAGAAAATATACCTGGAAGAGCTATATTTTGATGATAAACCACCAACCGTATTAGACACGGTAGAAATGGTTCATAGTAAATTTAAACTAAGCGGAATTTCTTCTCAGCAAAGTATGTTCAGGCTTAGAACAGAAAAAAGCTTTGGATATTTTTTTATTAATGATAAATCTGAGATTTCTTTTGCTGCTGATGCAAAAGATCAGAGTCTTGGATCACAGGAATTTTACACCCCCGCAAATGCATCTCTTAAAAAATTCATGATTATTCTTGATTCATTGCAGTCAGCTCTTCTAACGGAAAATAATAAGCTGGATGAATTGCACCAAACAAAAGGTTCTGATAGCATTACCAAAGTTCAAGAAACCGAATTTAAATTTAATAATGAATATTATAAAGATTTCTTGTTAAATTATATGGATACAACAGCCAGTCCTGTAATTGCATTATTTGTTCTCGGTTATACAGAACATGTTGATAGTGCTGCATTAAATAATGCAATTGGAAAACTCTCCAAACGTTTCCCCGATCACCTTGCTCTTAACAGCCTTATCAATAAATATCAACAGGCGCAACAACAGAAATCAAAAGAAACGCCGAACCTCGAAATTGGAACAATAGCACCAGAAATAACTTTGCCCGATATTAATGGCAAGCCCTTTTCTTTGAGCTCTCTTAAAGGCAAATATGTGTTGGTAGATTTCTGGGCAAGTTGGTGCGGTCCCTGTCGTGGTGAAAATCCTAATGTTGTTCAGGCCTATAAATCATTCAAGGATAAAAACTTTACCATTCTGGGTGTTTCACTTGATAAAGAAAAAACTGCATGGCAACAAGCAATCAAAGAAGATGGACTTACCTGGCAGCAGATCAGCGATCTGAAATTCTGGAATAGTACCGTAGTACCTCTTTATCATATTGAATCTATTCCCTTCAATGTATTACTCAACCCCGAAGGGAAAATAATTGCCATGAACTTAAGAGGTTCTGAGCTGGATCAGAAATTGAACGAAGTGTTGAAATGATGACCTATACGTTAAATTTAATTTGTTTATCAGGGCTAAAGTGCTAAACTTTTTTAAGACGAAATAAATACCGTATTCAGGCATTTATTCTAATTCATTGTATTTCTTTATGTTGTCTGCCGTGAAGGCTGATTAATTTAGTTGAATGGTTGTGATGTTTAACAGATGGTTGCATGTCTGACTTTATTAGTACGATCTTTGCAATCATTAATCCAGTCCTGATGAAGCCAATCCGCTATAAAGCACAATTGTCAAAAAGAGAGAGATACCTGCCGTGGATGAGTTGGATAAAAATAATAGTTGTTGTAATTCTCCTGCTTTTATTTATTTTCTGGATGATAATTAAAATGAGGTATAATTAAATCACGAAATATTCGTTGTTCTAAGTGATAGCAATTATATATTTAAACCTAAATAGATTTAGAATGAGAAAGATATTGATTGTAGATGATAACCCTGACATCCTGCAGGTTATGCAATTGCTTTTGGGAAGTCGTGGTTTCTTAGTAGAAGTAACAATGGATGGAAAGGAAATCTTTTCTAAAATAGAAAGTTTCCAGCCAGGACTTATATTCCTGGACATTTTTTTATCTGGTATGGATGGTCGGGATCTATGTAAACAAATAAAATCTACAGACGCTATAAAGCATCTGCCTATTATATTATTTTCTGCAAATAAGGTCAAAAATTACACAGTGGTCAAATCAAAAGCAGATGCATTTATTTCAAAACCTTTTGACATTCATGACCTGCTCATTATGATCGACTCTATTCTACCTGAGACAGCGAATGTTTCGAGTATGATCGCTTAACACAAACAAAAAACCACCTGCTACGCAGATGGTTTCAACCTCTTTCAGTCTTGTGGCCGGTAATGGTTTTTTTCATTTGGGGGCCGAGATTGGATTTAATGGTTTTTACCTGGATTTGGATTCATCTTCCTTGGAACGGTTTTTACTATGGATATTGGATATTTTTAAAATGATATGACTGGTATATCATTTCGTATTAAACGTGTTTTGTTAAAATTAATTGTACCACCATCATTATTTCTCATCACCCAGCCAAAGTTTAAAATCACCTGACCTTTCTGTGCTAACAATTGTTTCATGCTTAGATACTGGATTAAGTTTTATTAATACCCTGCTTTTTGTATAGGCGAACATTTCTTTGATAGAATGAATTGAAATAATATACTGCCTGTTGATCCGGAAAAACACTTTTGGATCAAGCATTGATTCAAGGTTGTCAAGATTATAATCTATTGTGTACCTTCTGCCTTCGATAGTACTGAGAAAATTTATTTTATCCTCTGTATAGAAGTAAGCTACTTCTTCTATTTTGATTGTTTTGATATGTTCTCCATATCGAACAATAAAACGGGTTTTGTAATTGCTATTACTTGTAGTGAAGGCTTCCATCAATTTTTTAATATCAATATTTGTCTTTTCACCTGAAGATAATTTTTTGTACTTGTTAATGGCCACCTGCAGATCATCTTTTTTTATCGGTTTTAGAAGATAATCTATACTGTTTACCTTAAAAGCCTCAATTGCATATTGATCATAAGCAGTAGTAAAAATAATAGGACAGCCGACTTCTACCTGCTTGAATATTTCAAAGCTCAAGCCATCCGATAATTGGATATCTGAGAAGATCAGGTCAGGTGTGGCATTCTCCTGCAGCCAGGTAACCCCTGATGAAACACTTACTATGTTTTCGAGCATTTCAGCATTCGGTTCTAGTTCTAAAATCATCTTCTGCAATCTTTTTACAGCTGGTTCTTCGTCTTCAATAATCAGGATCTTTATCATCTTACCTGTTTTTTTAATGTTGGAAGTGAAACTACAAAATGTTTAATATCATTTTTTATTATAACGTTCTTTTTACTCAGTAAATTATACCGGTTAACAATGTTCTGCAAGCCCATTCCTGCTCCTTCTGCCCTGCTAATGCGGATATTGATATTGTTACTTACAACTATATGATCATCCTCAATATAGATGTTTATGGAAAGTGGTGTTTCCTTTGAAACAGCATTATGCTTAATTGCGTTTTCTGCCAGCAGTTGTAACGTGAGTGGTGGAATAAAATTATTCAATTGCTCCTCTTCAGAAACATCAATAATTAAGTCAAGGTTATTCCCGAATCTTTTTTTCTGTATAAATAAATAGGTTTGTAGCAAGCGCAATTCCTCTTTTATTGTGATCACATCTTTATCACGGTATGAAACGATATTCCTGAAAAAATCTGAAAGCTGTTCAACATACTCCACTGCCATCTTCGGATCATCTTCTATGATCGTAATAAGGGTATTGAAACTATTGAAGAGAAAATGTGGGTTAACCTGGTTTCGTAATGTTTCGAATTGGAATATTATTTTTTCCTGTTGAAGTTGCCCTACCTTTTTTACATTTCTTTCACGAAGTTTTATGAACCAGTACAATAATCCGCCACTGCTTATAAGACATAAAAGAATAAACCACCAGGTTGTCCAGATTGGCTTTTCGATAGTAAATTCAAATGAGGCCTCGTCAGTATCATTGAATATCTGGTTGATAGAAGAACGGACACGGAATGTATATTTTCCAGGTGATAATTTGGGAAATGGAATAGTCCTGTCTTTAGTAACCAGCCAATGGGTGTCGTATCCTTCCAATTTATATTTATATTGTATTGACTCCGGATCAGTATAATAAAGACCTGTAAAAGAAAATGAAAATGAATTTTCATTGTAAGAAAACGTATGAATAGAATCCTTGTCAATATCTGAAAAGAAAAGCTGAACATTTTCGAGAATCGTTCTTGGTTGATGAATTGCTTGTGTCAGTTGATTATAACAAATGATTCCATCTGTCGTGCTAACTAAGATGGAGCCGGAAGAATCCTGTGCTACAGTTCCAAGATCCTGAACATTTATTTCTTTTATTCCCTGACTGGCGTTCAGGTATGACACCTGCCCCGTTTCAGGATTTAGTATGTCAATTCCTTTTTTATAAACAATAATGATGTTTCCCTGATGGTCAGTTTTAACAGCCGATATATCAATGTCACTTAATCCATCAATTACTGAATAATTTTTAAAAATCCTTCCATCAAATTTATATATACCATCACTATGTGTGCTGAACCATATATTTCCTTTTATGTCCTCAGTGATCGAGTATATCACTTTATCTTTTATTCCATTCTTATCATTATAATTAATAAATTTTCCATTCTCCAAAACGCTGATATATTTGCCATCACTGGCAAACCATATTCTTCCTTTGCTATCCTGGAATATATTGTAAATGTAATTAGTACCAATACTATCAAGGCCTTTATATTCTTTATAATTCATAGGAACTGATATAGATGGATCTTTAGTCACACTAAAATGTACTGCTCCTTCCAATGTACTAATAAAAATCTCATTACCCTTTCCTGTTATGGACAGTACGCTTCCATTCGAGAGCATACGGTCTTCATTAATCTTACGGTATTCGCCAGAAATTTCATTCAGAAGAAATAGTCCTTTACCCATTGTACCAATCCAAATATGATCATTTATATCCTGGTAAAGGGCTGTGATGGATGTTTTCTCATCCAACTCATGAATATTGAATATACGCTGTTTTTTAGTTTCGTTATTCTTGTAGTACTTGATCAGACCATGAGGAGTTGCGCGGAAGATGTCGGATTGATTGTCATATAATATGGCATGCACTTTTTCAAAATCACCCGGTTGATAATTTACTATAAGGCTTACCCGCTCACCCGAGGTTTTAATCAGTTCATTATTATTTGCTAATAACCAGACATTACCTTCATTGTCCTGCAGAATGTTATTAATGTTACTGTTTTTTCCACCTGTTTCTACTTCATTGACCAGTCCATTTAATCCTGTTTGTTTTAATAAACCTTTATCTTCTGTACCAATCCATAATTTATTCTGCGAAACCATGATAGCATTTACCTGGCCATATTTTACAGTTGATGTTTGATCGATGATAAACTTCTTGTTGGTATGATCATATATGCAAATACCTCCATCCTGCATACCTATATAAAAGTTATTATCACCGGCGGGCTCGATTACTTTGATAAGGTTATCTGGCAGACCATTCTTTGAGCTTAGGTTTAGTATATTTTTTTTGTGCCCGGATATGGAGCATATGCTTAAACCCTGGTCTGTTCCTGCAATGACATCTCCGTTATCAGCGAGCGCTAATGTATGTACATATTTATCCGGTAGGCCGTCGTCCGTATTAATATTGTAAAGGTGTTTATTTTCCATGTAATATAAACCTTCACCATTTGTTGAAAACCAGATCTTATCCAATTTGTCCTGGATAAAGGAAGTGATCATTTTTTTTGGAGTACCTTCTTCCGGGTTAAAGAGACTAACTGCGCCGCTCAATACTCTTCCAATATCTCCGCTTTCCATCCCGATCCATAGTTGTTTGTGATTATCTTCAAAAATGGCAGTGATGCTTGAATTAGTAACATTGTTTTTAAACGGAATCAGGGTAAATTTAATCCCATCAAATTTATATAAGCCATTAGATGTTCCTAAATAAATATATCCACTGCTTTTTTTAATGAAAGTGAAGATCCTGATATTCTTATCGCTCACATCAATCCTATAATGACGAATGCCCAGCAGTTGTGCTTTCAGTTGATGTGAAAGAACAATACAAAGGAATAATAGGCATTTTTTCATCATATCATGGGGAAATTATTTAGGTTTCAATTCTCCATTAACTTCCACTTTAATCTCTGAAGCCAGTTTTTCATGGACAACCTTTGGAATAGGAATATTATGATCTTCAAGTAAAACAGTAAAGTTGGATCTTATGGATATGACGCCATTACGGATAGTAAGCTCGCTTTTAATAATTCTTTCCTGTGGTACGCCATGGATCGTTAATATACCTTTTGCTCTTACGCTGACTATAGTGTTTTTAGTAAAGTCTATGTCCTCGATAATTTTCCCGATGAACGTTGCGGTCGGATATTTATTGCTTTCGAGATAGTTTTCGTTAAAATGTTCTTTTTGAATAGCACTATTGAACCCGCTAAATGATTTAATATTGATAGAAAAAGCAAATTCTTTTTTCTGCGTTTCAACTATTCCTCTGAGCTCATTACTAATCGGGTTGATCAATTCAAGAGGTGCATCTGATCTAAATGAAACTAAACCTTTCTGTACGTTATAAATAGTAAGAGGCTCCTTGAACGAGGAGCCTAATAGTATTATAAGGTTAAGCGTTATTAAAATGCGTTTATACATCACTGGAAATTCGCTGGTAAAACGAGGATTTTAGTAAATTAGTGTTTCTTGCCAACATTAAAGACCCTGGAGATGTTAAAGCCGAATAATATCTCTCCTTTACCCCACGAATTGAGGCTCCCAGGAACAAATTTAGTTTCTGTCATTCCTTGTGAATTGGTCATATGAAGCTGGAAAACATGGCCACCTGTCTCTATATCAAATCCTATTGATAAGGCATCATGAGATCCGGGAACTCTATTGCTTTGTAATTGATAATAATATTCCACATTAAAGCTGGTTCGCTTGCCTAATTTTTGTCTGCCTCCAAGGCCCAAGGCGTAAATATCGTGGGGACCATCATCATGTGGAAAATTACGATGCACAATGGTGGGCATTAATTGTAAAGAGAGCCCATCACTAAATTTTCTACCTATTATTAACTGGTTGGAATAATTTAATCTATGGCTGGGGTATCTCTTCAGATCCAGAAGAAGAACTGAATCGCTGGGATTTAAAGTTTCATACGATATGGTAGGCACATAGGATAGTGTGACAGGCATAGAAATTTTTCCTTTTGATTGCCTGAGTATCTTCCATTTGAAAAATCCATCAAATGTTTTATAATCTGTGCTTCTGCCAATGCCAATCATCAAGGTATTTGTGATACCATAATCAAAGCCCAACCTCATTGTAGCATTGTCTAATCCAAAGATATTGTAAGCTCCCCCGGTTGCACCGATTATTGTACCAAAACGGTGCGATATTTTTACATCAAGTACATGCTTTGCAGTATTTTCCAGTGAATGCCCGTTTACGAGCCTGGTTGTTTTAAAAGTTGCGGTTATATATTCTGTTTTATTCTTCTCAGCTAATTTTATTTCTGCCTCCAACATTTTCGTGATATCTGATGTATCCTGGGCAATGCAGATTCCATGGATAAATAAACTTAATACCAATATACCAAGGCTCTTAATCATGAGTTTACTTTTATGATTTTTTATATGGTTCATATTTGGCATCTACAGTGATATCAACTATCTCGGCAATATTGTTTACAACAGTTGATGGAATCTTGATATTAAAGTCTTTCACCCTTAGATTGAATTTTGAAGATACCAAAATATTTCCCTGCGATACGGTAATAGTTCCGGTGGCCTCAACATTTTGAGTCACCCCATGAATGGAAAGATCGCCTTTCACTTTTACAGGGTATGAGCCATCTTTATCAAAGCTTACAGTACTTAAATCGGTGATCATGCCTTTAAAATTAGCTTTTGGATATGTATTGCTCTCCAAGTAATTTTCATTGAAGTGTTCTTCCATCAGGGCTTTTTTAAATTTAAAGCTCTTTATAAGTACAACAAAACCAAATTCTCCTTTAGAAGTATTCAATACACTGGTTACTTCGTTGTTTACGGCTTCAATATTTTCAATAGGAGCTTTTGAGAAAAAGGTCACTTTAGCATCTCGTGTGAGGTACATCTGTGCAGATGCATTCATAGCTAATACCGTTAGTATCATTGCCGTAATCATTCCTCCTTTCATAGTGATTATTTTAATTTTTTCTTTAATTATTAAGTGCACCCCCTGCAATCCATTTCGTTATTTTTTTAATATCGCAATCATTTAATTTTCCGCCACTCTTGGGCATGGGCGTGTAACCAGGAGTGTGGTTGATAACACCAAGCAAAAGATTATTCGCGCTGGTGGCAACATTTCTTACCGGACCATAGTTATCCAGCTTAATATTTCCAGCAGGTACGGGCCCACTGTGGCATCCATAGCAAACTGACTCAAGTATAGGTTTCACGCTGCCACTGTAAGTTGCAACAGAAGAGGTGTCACATGGTGCTGGTTGCACCAGGAGATCTTTATTATCATAATAGCATCCTGATTGAGAAAAGACTATTAATGAAATAAAGACGATCGTAAAATACTTCATGAGGTTCTTCATTTATCAGTTATTGGGAGCGCCTGCGGCTACCCATTTTTTTATCTGGGTGATATTGCAGGCAGACAACATTGGTAAATTTAAGGGCATCCAGCTAGTGATACCTGGATCGTGGGTCACCACTTTAACCAAAAGGCCATTTATTGCTATTGTATGAAGGGCATCATAGGATGTTAAATCCCATCCATTGGGTGGCGTAGGCGGGCGGTGGCAAGAAATACAAATATTCATAATCGGCTTTATATTAGCGGTATAAGCAAATAGATTAGAATCGGA
>JADGPY010000443.1 GCA_017882205.1 Chitinophagaceae bacterium | reverse complement strand
AAATGATTTGGAAAATGCAATAATTGATAAATTGGAAAATTTCATGATGGAATTGGGCAAGGGATTTTTGTTTCAGGCAAGGCAGAAGAGATTTACATTTGAAGGGGATAGCTTTTTTATTGATTTGATTTGATAAAATTGATTTTATTTTCCTCCAACTGTTATTTTTATTTGTGTAAACGAATGTGGCGGAAAGCTGTAAGAGAATTTATTATTCTTTACGTCAACACTTGTTGTTATAGGTATGTATTGTTCCTGTTTATCAAATTCAAAAGGTTGCTGCAGGTCATTTGAATTAATAAGGTTTATTTCTGCCTTGCCTGTAAAGCCGCCGCTTGTGTTATTTATTTCTGCTGATATCGCTTTTTCTTTATGCCTGTTTACCACATTAATGAATACCGTATTGTTTTCTTTGGAATAGGTTGTTGTTACATCCAGATAAGGAATGCCCTTATATTTCTCAGTATTAAAGGTATCGCAATTGACATAAGTATCAACAGCGGTTCCGAGGCAATTAGTGGAGTATGCTTTGAAAACATAAAATAAAGGCGATTTAAAAGTTCCTTTTTTAGGATCGCTGGAAAGAAGCGAAGTGAGCATGGTGAAATTGCCCATTTTTACTACATCGGCATGGCGGATGAATGAATTAAAAGATTGTGCCACGGGCGGAATGTTCATAAAGTTTCTTCCAAATGATCCCCACTCATCTACCGAAAGATAGATCGGGTTTTTAAACCCCTGTGTGTTGGATACCGCTTCAATTTCTTCGGCTGTAATTTTTATCCTGTCATCAAAAATTTTGGCGCCATCTCCCATGTGGGTATAATAGTCCGGCGAGCTTTCCCAGTAGCTGTGTATAGACAGGTATTTAATTTTATCGCCAATGCCCATTAATATTTTTCTATTCCAGTTATCCCATTCATTTTTACTGTACCAGGAAGAACCGCAACCTACAAATTCTATGTTTTTATCAACGGCTATCATCGCTTTGGCAGCTTCTCTTGCCACTTCAATATAATCTTCCGCATTTTTATGCCCCAACTCCCAGGGCTTTCCGTCAACTTCATTTCCTAAATCCCAAATCTTTACTTTGTAAGGAGCCAGATGGCCATTTTTTGCACGCAGGTCAGAGTAATAAGTTCCTTTGGGATAGTTGCAATACTCTAACCAATAAGCTGCATCCTGTATGCTGCCCAGACCGAGATTAACGGCGACTATATTTTCGCTGCCAATTGCTTTGTTTAACGCAAACCATTCATCTGTACCTACATGATTATTATCAATACCACCCCAGGCCATATTTATTCTGGCAGGGCGCTGGCTTTTTGGGCCAATACCATCCTGCCAGTTATAGCCCATTAAAAAATTACCACCCGGCCAGCGGATATTGGTAACTTTTAATTCCTTCATGGCTTCAATATAATTTTTCTTAAACCCATTCTCATCGGCCAGGGGAGAAGTTGGGTCGTACAAGTTGCCGTAGAGTGTATTAACCTGTGGGGAATCGGGTAAGCCCCTTCTTCCACTGATCTGGATGGGCTCCATAAATACCCCGTAAATTTTCGGATCAATTTCGCCGATGGTTCTTTCCACATCAATTTTAATTTTTGCATTTTGTGCATTGATGAATCCCGGAAACGCCAGCAATACACAGAAGATTATTTTTTTCATAACGAGCAATTTTGGTTACTTAAAAATTGAATAACTATTATTTGGGTTGATGTAATTTGATCTTGATGTTTATTCAAATTTTATCCAGTCTACCGCCACCTGTTTATCATCTTTCAGCATTACAAATAGATTTTGAATACCCTTTGGCAACTTCAGTACGGTAGTTTTTGTGATTTTCCATTCGCTGCTTTTTGGAACGTTAACTTCTGCCACAAGCGGACCATCAACGCTACCAGTACGCATTTGCAAAGTGCCGCTGGTTTCAGACATAGCATTTAGCGAAGCGGTTTTCAGTGGGTTCTTTCCAAAATCAACACTATTGTATACTACCCATGCACCTGGTTTATTGAAAATAGTTCTCCAACCGAGGAATCTGTTTGTGGTGTCAATAAAGTCGATGGAAGCCCCTTCATTGCTGATTGCGCTATAGCGGTCAATTTGTATTTCTTTGTTTGCATTGGTTACTCCAATTCCCCTTAATGTAGGTATTACCTTTTTGATGGTGCCATCTGCATTGAATGATAAACTATCTGCTCTTATGGAACGGGCTTTGTCAAACCGGGGAGAATAATCTTTGTTATGATAAAACAGATACCACTGATCCCTGAATTGGATAACTGAATGATGATTCGTCCAGCAACCAGACTCAGATTCATCCATAATAACACCGGTTACTTTAAAAGGTCCCAGGGGATTATCCCCAATGGCATATTCCAGTCGCTCAATTTTATTTTCCACATGCGGATAGGTTAAATAGTAAATGCCATTGCGTTCAAACAGGTAAGGGCCTTCCTTTAACCCTTTTGTTGGAAGCTCGCCTAATGTTTTTACTTCTGAATCCAGCTCAAGCATATTGGGTTTTAGCTTTGCTGCGTAAATATTTCCGGCCGACCAATACAAATATGCCTGCCCGTCCTTATCAATAAATACATTTGGGTCAATGCCATGAACGCCTTTGATGGGAGTTGCTTCGGGTGTGTATGGGCCTTCTGGCCTGTCAGCCTCTGCAACACCTACTGTAAATCCTCTTCCATATGTGGTTGTATCTTTTGGTGAGGTAGGAAAATAAAAATAATATTTTCCATTGCGTTCAATACAATCGGGTGCCCACATACTGTAACTGTCGGGCCTTACCCAAGGTATTTTATTTTGAGTAACTACCACGCCATGGTCTGTCCAGTCAGTAAGATTGGCAGAAGAGAAAACATGGTAATCTTCCATGCAAAACCAGCCTACACGGCCTTTGCCTTCTGTAGCCAGAATATCATGCGAAGGGAAAACATATACCTTGTCGCCAAACACTCTTGCAGATGGATCGGCGGAATACATATTTCTTATGAGAGGATTTTGGGCATGCGATTGGTTCATCATGATCAGCGCCAGGCCAGTCAGCATACTATATCTGATAATAACTTTCATGTAGTGGTAGTTTTATTTAACTTAAAATAGTTGACATTCATACTTGCCTGCTTTACTTTGTTTGTAATTGCAATATGCTAACTGAGTAAGGCTGAAGCGTATGCTGAAAATTTTGCTTTATTCGGTTGATAACTGCATTAACCGGAATGATTTTTTCCGGGTCGGTAATGCTGTTGGTATCGTCAGGTTTATCGCCTTTTATTACAGTTACTGTTGCATCAGCCGATACATTCGCCACAGCTTTCAGATTTATTTCAACCGGTTGTGCATTACCTGTTGTATTTACAAGTTTCAGATACACGATTCCTGTTTTCGAATCCTTTGTAGCAGAATAAAAAAGCTTAGGCACCGGTTTTGGTGTTGTTTTTTCTGCACTATCTCTTCTCGACATCGGCCTGTCCTGCATAGGAATGTTCTCAGCTGTTATTGGAACGATCTTGTTTCCAAGGTATTGACTGAAGAGTTTTTGTACGTAGTAAGATGGCGACCCATAACTGTTAAGTGCATTGTATCCTATTAAATCCGAATCCCACTGCCACGCTTTTGGCGCCGTTGCAGTTGCCGTATTTACATTAACGAACAGCGGTGCATAGCAGGACATGATGATGAGGTCCGAGTTACGTTCCATACCCGTCATCCAGGCGGCATCGCCCAGCGCAGCAATTAAATTGGTGGTTGGCGCACCTTCTCTTGTTGCCCATTCACCTACAAAAATTTTAGCGCCTTTGCGGTCATAGCTATCATATTGTGATGCGTTCGCCCACATTTCCCATGTGTTGCGGTAATAGTGCTCGTCAAGTACTGCAGGTTTTTTGCCGGATGTTACTTTTAAATTTGGATACTGCGCATCTGCTATGGTAGAAACACAAATTAATTGCGGGTATTTCTTTTCTATTGCTTCTCTAAACTGGGTGAACCTGCCGTTGTAACTGCCGGATCTGTCGAACCAGTCTTCATTTCCAATTTCTACATATTTCATTTTGAAAGGTGCAGGATGGCCATCGGCTGCACGCCTTGCCCCCCAATATGTTTTTACATCACCAATCACATATTCTATTTCATCCAACGCATCATCCACATAAGGCTTTAGCAATGGGCCTGCATCAACATGATCCCCATTTAGTGAATAACCGGCATACACACCCAGCAAGGGTTCTGCACCTGTATCTTCGCACCATAATAAAAATTCAAGAAGCCCCATTCCATCGGTTGGGCGGTAACCCCATGAACCTTTATGCCCGGGTCTTTGTTCCAATGGCCCCAGTGTTTGCTTCCATGGGAAAGCATCGGTAATCAATGGCCCTTCTAAAAAATTACCTCCGGGGAAACGCAGGAATTTCGGTTTCATATCCGCCATCATCTGCATCAGGTCTGGCCGGTTGCCATTGGTCCGGTTTTTAAATGTGGGAGGAAATAATGAAACTAGATTAAAATAGTAAAGACCAACACGATTGGTTGAAATAACAAAACGGGCATCGGTTGTGGGTTTTATATTGGCAGCTGTGGTTAATGTGAGTTCATATTTTTTCCAGAATGCACTTTTTATAAGATTGATGGTACCGGAAGCATACACTGTTTTTCCGTCATTACTTTCAATAGTGACAGTAATTGGGCCTGCTGTGCTATCATCAATTACCGGTGAGGATGGTTGCGTTGGTGCAGGCGAGCCCGGACGGCGTGGCGGCTGAATGGTTCCTGTTCCTTTAATGTAAAAAGATGCCTGGTAAATTGTCGCAGGTTTTACCGGTATGCCCCAATAGCCATCGTTAGCAATACCAACGCGGCTGCCCCCTTTTTCTACCAACAACCTTAGACAGGTTTGCAACGCACCTGTAATGGCATGCCTGCGTTCTTCAAAAGGAACATTTTCCTGCATGGCTGCCATTAGTTTGATGGATGCTTTTGTATTGACGGTATCATCCTGTACAAGGCTCCATCCTTCAGGCTTTGCGGTATTGTCTTTAAAAATGCGGTTGCGTATCAGTTCTGCATACAGGCCACCGTCATAGGAGTGATTGATCTCCTCTGTCATCAACCCATACAACATAGGGCTGACGGCGGTTGTAGCTTTTGTAAAGTCAAGCGTTAGTTTCGGAGTCTGGGCATGCAGAACAACCGTAACAAGTATTGATGCAAGCAACCATACAGTCATTTTAAGAACACTTTTTTTCCATACGTTAGTCATGTTGTTTATTTTATATGAACAAAAATTTTTCTTGTTGTTTTTCGGTGACACCTTTATAAGAAATAGTGTAGATAGCTTTTGCAATATCGCAGGTAACAACAATGTTTTTATTGGGGCTGCTGATAGTATTGGCTGAGTGTTGCGCATAACACACCCCAACACAACCGAATATTATTGATAACAAAAGCAATCGTTTCATTATTGTTTTTTAAATATTTTATTTTAGCATGGTAATGTTATCGCTGATATGGAAATAATCAAAATCAGCAAAGCCTCCTGTATTTTTAGTAGCGTAATTAAATAATGCAAAACGATATCCAATAAATTGCGGAATGGTATATGCCATTTTTAAAGGGGTACCTAATGCAGTCCAGTTATTGCCATCGAGGCTATAAAAGAAATTAGCGGTATCTTTTTTATCAGTGAAATTACATTCGGCTTTAAAGAAAATGGTTTGTTGATTGAGAGGTATGCTCGCCACTTCTTCAGGCTTTCCTGTACCTGCATTAATCATTACAATTGTTTTGCTGTTGCCATTTATTTTTACACCCGCCAACCCATAGTTTTTTTGTAGAAGGCCGAGTCCGGCAAAATCACCATCTTTCATATTAGATAGATCAAGTGATGTAATACCGGCACAAACGGGGCCGATGGTTCGTTGTGTTAATGAGTTTCTTGCCAGTAAAAACGAGCTGTCAATTCTACCAGTTTTTAAACGAAGAAACCCCTTGCGTTCTGTAACAGACCAACGGCTGTTATCTGGATTGTGATTCCATTGCCATACCAACGGCAATGCAGGCTCACTTTTCTTACGGCTAAATTCATCTGAGTTTACAATGCCGGGAATCAAACTTTTGTTGGCAGCTAAATCAAGTGTTGCGGGTACTTTGCCATTTACACCCAATACCGGCCAGCCATCTTCCCACTTAACAGGAACCAAATAAGGAATACGGCCAACTGCTCCATAATCACGGAAGAGATAAGAATACCAGGTGCCGTTGGGCATATCAATCAAACCACCTTGCGCCACACCCATATCCTGCAATGCAATCCGGCCTTCCCACGGGCCGGTAATTTTATCTGCACGGTGAATAATAACTGTTCGCATTCCACCTCTTGGCCAACTTATGTTAAACAGGTAATATTTCCCGTTCACTTTAAAAAGCTGGGAGCCTTCGGCAGGTAAGCCTCCTCCGGTTCCTGAAGGAGTGCTTGCATTTTCAATCAGCACCCGTTCGGTTCCGGGCTTTACATCGGATAAGTCGTCATTTAACTCGAAGATTTTTAATTTGCCGGCTCCGGTAATCATATACACTTTCCCGTCATCATCAAAAAATATTGTATGGTCGTGGTAGGAGGGTTTGAATGAAACCGTTTTCCAGGGACCTTTTTCAATATTTTTTGTTGAATAGATATACGTCTTACCGGTTGTTTGTGCAAAAGTGGAAACATAGAACGTACTCTTATGATACCGGATACAACTGGCCCAGGATCCTCTGCCATAAGTGCTTTTGCCATTTGTTAAATTCAGTTCATCCATACTGGCCAATGTATCATAAGCATAATTCACCAGCTTCCAGTTTATTAAATCTTTCGATTTCATAATGGGTACACCCGGGCTCATGTGCATGGTGGTACTGCTCATGTAATAAGTTTCATTTACACGTACAATGGACATGTCGGGCACATCAGCAAAGATTACCGGGTTGGTTGCCTGTTGTGCTTTTACTGAAGAATGATTGCAGGCGAAAAGCAAAAATGCACCTATAACAAAAATATTTTTATGTTTCATTTTCTACGGTCTAGTATTTTATTTTGAATTTTTAAAAATTGTATTACAAATTCATCATTTTACTTCTTCAAAAATCATCTTGTCAATATGTACACCACGATTGTCAATAACAAGTTTCAACACATGCTGACCTGCATCTAATTTCAATGTCTTTTTCACTTCTTTCCAGGTTTGACCTCCGCCTGTATTGGGAATTGCAATAATCCCGGTGCGATCAGTACCACTAATTTCGAGATGCATTTTTGCATCATCGAATACTGAGGCGACATAAAATGTAACCTGGTAATTTCCTGTTTTGTTGATAGTGGCAGTATATGTTAACCACTCGCCTGCAGCGGTTCGGGTTATATCATAACCACCTTCATATTTTTCAATATCTACGGGTTCATTT
>JADGPY010000442.1 GCA_017882205.1 Chitinophagaceae bacterium | reverse complement strand
TGCCCTGGCGATACAGTACTTTCGCTGGCGTATTTGTAATAGTTTTGGTATTTTCTCCAGCCAACTCTTGGATAATTGCTGCCATCTGATTGAGCCAGGGGAGGTATTACCATTGTATTTGCACCATTATTATATGTTTGACCATCTGTGTAAAAACAGAAATTATATCGTGGATCACCTGCTTCAAACTCACTCCTGAGGTTAATAGAAGGAAATACGTTAAACCAGTCCATACAGCCATATTCCTGTCCTCTGAAACATGATTCGTTTAACCCGGCATCACTCACGCCGGAATTCCAACGTGCTGAGTTACCGGCAGCAACGTTGAACTCTACTTCAAATATCGATTCAGGACCATGTTCTGTTTCTTCCAAAAAGTTATTAAGATAATTTGCTTCAAGAGTGTAGCCTGTAACATTATTAAAAGCTGTTAGTGCTCCTGCATAATTTTTCTGGAATAAGCGTACTTTACCTAATAAAGCCCAAGCTGCTCCTTTTGTGGCCCTTCCCTGATCTTCATCAGCTTTGTCAAGAAGTTCGGTGGTAGCATCTGTAAGGTCCTTTTCTATTTGTACATAAACATCTGCAGCAGGACTTTTTGCCATTCCCTGATTATCTACAGGAACATCAAGCATTAATGGAACATCTCCAAATTTGATAACAAGCCAAAAATAGTATGCAGCCCTCATAAATTTGGCTTCACCGTCATACTTGGCCTTCCTTGCGGCAGATAGCTGGTTATCAGGAATCAGTGCAATTTTAGCTGCATTATTTATAACAAAGTTTGCCTTATTAATACCTCTGAAACAGCTTTCCCAGTAATCTCCAATTGCTCCGTGAGTAAAATCAAATGAAAAATTCAGGTAATCACGTTTGTCTGCTTCAAGTTGTGGGTTTCCAGCGTTTTCATGTGCCATATTATCATTGCCAAACCACATATGACGGTTGTACATCGCTGTTGTTTGCATACTTCCATATATACCATTTACAGCCGATTGAATCTGTACCTCATTTTTAAAATAAGTTTCAGGCAATAGTTGATTCGGATTCTGCAGATTTAATTTCTTTGAATCGCAGGAATTAGATAGAACAAATACCCCGAATACAACTGCGAGAGATAAATATTTAGTTATTTTCATCTTTATATTGTATTAAAATGTAATTTGAATACCACCAATAAATGATTTTGGCATAGGATAAACACCAAAGTCAATTCCTGTATTAAAATTGACTGCCGGGTAACCATTACCAGTTGAAGCACCACTACCTATAAAGCCTACTCCCGTTCCGGCAGGTTGATAAAAACCAACTTCAGGATCTAATCCTTTATATTTGGTAACGGTAAGTAAATTCTGTCCACTTACGTATAATCTGAATTTGGATATTTTATTGCCAAACCACCTGTTAGGCAGGGTATAACCCAAAGTCATGTTTTTCAATCTTGTATAGGTTCCATCCTCGACACCACGAGTTGAGATCTGCACATTTGGCCCGGAAGCAGATGGTCTGGGAATATCAGTTACATCGCCATCCTGTTTCCACCTTCTCAATACATCAGTTCCGGCATTAAATAATCTTGTCATACCTGATAAATCATAATAGGTGTTATTATAAATATCATTACCGTAGGAACCCAGGATAAATAAACTTACATCGAATCCTTTATAGTTAGCATTTAAATTTAATCCAAGGGTCATTTTTGGGAATGGATTTCCAATTTTAGTCATGTCAGCTGAAGTTATTGCACCATCTCCATTTACATCAACAATTCGGAAGTCTCCTCCCTGGGCACCTACTCCATGACTAGCTGGATTTTGAGTGCTGGATTGTTGTCCTCCGTTCAGATAAGCAGCGGCTTCGGCATTGGATTTAAATACTCCATCAAATTTCCAACCGTAAAAAAAGAACAATGGTTTGCCAACCTCGAGTCTGGTAATTGGTTGATTTTGCCACTGAGATCCTGGATCAACAGATGTAAGTCCGCCTAAATCCAGAGCTTTATTTGTAGAAGTTCCTATATTTAAATTTGCCGACCATTGAAGATCGCCCTCTAAATCGTTATATCCTAACTGAAATTCAAAACCGCTGGTTTCAACTGCACCAACATTCTTAGCTATAGAACCATTAAAGACGCCTAAGGAAGCAGCAGTATTTAAATTCATCAACAGGTCAGTACTTTTATTTTTGAAATATTCGGCAGAAAAAGTGAATTTATTCTTTATTAATCCAAGATCTAACCCGATATTTTGCATGGTAGTGGATTCCCATTTCAAATCCACATTAGCAGCCCCCCCAGGAGTTGTTCCAGTAGCTAATTGGTTATCAATAACATAATACATATTAGAAGTAAGGGTATTAGCAGCATAACTATAATTACCTATATTATCGTTACCGGCTTTTCCCCAGCTACCTCTAAGCTTTAAATTGCTGATGGCGGAAACATTTTCCATAAAAACTTCTTTATCAATTCTCCATCCTAAAGCAACTGAGGGGAAAGTACCCCATCGGTTGTTGGAGCCAAACCTTGAAGAAGCATCTCTCCTTATTGAGGCGGCAAAAATGTATTTCCCGTCGTAGTTATAGTTTAGTCTGCCTAAGTAACCAATCCTTTTGTAATTATCCGAAGCAGAAGAAAGACTTGGAGAGGTATTGGTTAATTCCTGAATATCGCTGCTGATACTATTCTGGCTTGTTGCATTAGTAAAAGCTCTATCAATTGTAGAATATTCCAAAACTGCCAATAATTCCACGTTGTGTTTCTCAGCAAATGTCTTATTATAATCCAGGCTTTGGGTATAAATAAGCGACAGATAATTAGACTGGTTTTTTCCGATAGTAGCATTAGCAGCAGAGTGTGTAGCTCCTCCTGGCATGTTGTCATCGCTAAAAGCAGGTGTAAATGCGTTGTCAAGAAGCCTGATATCTTCTAAACCAGCTACCGATTTGAATTTCAACCCATTGATAATTTCAACCTCAGCATAGATATTGCCCAAAAGGTCCAATGTATTTTGCACATCACCAAATAACGTGGCAACCCTGACAGGGTTTTCAGCGTCCTGTCCGTCATATGCAGAATGCGGACCCTGGAAGCCACCTAAGTTGTTGGGATTATGTACCGGCAAATAAGGAGCCATTTTAATCGCATGCTGAATTAAAGAACGGCCTCCTGATGACTGCAACGGATGTAATGTTGAATATGATAATCCAATGTTTTCACCAATTTTAAACTTTCCATGTTTATAATCGCTGTTTGACCTGAAATTATATCTGTCGTATCCTGTACCTATCATATCACCGACACTTTTTACATATCCGGCAGATATTCTAAAAGCACCATTATCATTACCACTTGACACACCTAAGTTGATACCTTCCATTATTCCTTTCTGGAAAATCTGGTCCTGCCAGTTGGTGTTTGCCAAACCAAGTCTTGCGGGGTCATTTAACACTGGAGGCGGGGAAGTTATATCAGCAGAGCCGGCATATTCAATATATTGGGCAACATTTAATACGTCGTATCTTTTGTTGTTCCATTGCTGCCCCATGTAGCTATCAAAATCAATTACAGGTTTCCCTGTTTTACCCTTTTTTGTCGTAACCATAATAACACCATGTGAACCCAGTGAACCATAAATGGCTGTTGTGGAAGCATCTTTTAAT
>JADGPY010000441.1 GCA_017882205.1 Chitinophagaceae bacterium | reverse complement strand
CGGGCTTCCTCATCAGGGGTCGGGTTTCCGACAATGATCTGGCCCACCGCATGGAGGCCACGCCTGTATGCATTTGGGTAAAGCTCAGGATGTTCCTTTACATCAGGGATCTGCAAAGGGTGAGAGTAGTATGGCCGGAAATCGGCATTGTACCAATCCGGATGAGAGTAATAAAGATCTATCTTGATCCCATACTTATGGCCGGCATCACAAAGTTCTTTAATTACATCACGGTGAAAGGGTGTTTCCATGATGCTGTAAGCCAGGTCGCAATCTTCCATGGCAGGACCGCCGGGTGCAATCCAGTTGACCCTCTTTTTAACCCGGGCTTTGGTATCGAACATGGAGAAGCCTTCGTGGTGCATAGTAGTGATGGCGAACATTTTAATACCATTTTCACTGAATAGCTTCATCCATTCCTCTGCGTTAAAACCTGTCGGGTTCCATGTCTTATACAACTCCTGATAAGCCTGTTTCTTCTCATTTGAAAGCGTCAGGAATGGCCATGATTCGCCTCCCCGGGCAGTGATCGAGTATAATCCCCAATGGATGCGGACACCGTACTTTATATCGCGGAATGCCTCAATGGTTGCCACCGAAGGATGGTGGTAATCAGCGTCAATGTTATCTTCGATCCAATCCTTAACATTGCGGTAATGTACATCATTCTTAGGTAATGTATAGTTCTTTGCAGGACCAGACTCCTGGGCAAAAGAAAGCGTAAAGGCCGCTACAAGAAAAATAATGGATAAAGTTGTTGTTTTCATGTTGTATCTTTAAATTGTTAAAGAAAGGTTTTCAAGGCACCTCTAAAATCTGCTATTTTCAAATGATTTATTATTATTTCACCACTCCGATTACCAATAGAATATTTGCAAACCGTTTGCTTTCGCCGGTTGCTATCACAAGACAGGTATCGTTTGATTTTACTTCTTCATAAAACTCAAAACGTTTAAGTTTTTTTAAAGGATTGCCGGTTCCCAGTATTTCTTCGAATTCCGAATGAATAGCCTGTAAACTATCGTCAGGGGATATCATCACCATTGCGGTTTCGATTGGAATATAATCTTTCAGTATATTTAAAACATCGGTTACCCTCAGCATTCCCGGAGCAAAATTAAGGAATACTTTTTTGGCAGTCGGAGGCGGACAAGTCGAAAACGGGAAATTACTATCTGCAATCAATATTCTTGCACCATGACCGTTACTTCCCAATATTGAAAGTATTTCCGGGTGTAATAATTTTGTTTTCAACATATCAATAAATATTACTTTTCAACTGCTCAATTTGTATTATTAAATGCATTAATTAATAAACATAATGTCAGATTTATGCGATTTCTTTATCCACATAAGCTTGCAAATCGGAGTTACGAACAAGGGGGCCTGTCAGAAAAAGTACTATAGCTAATCCTATAAGGGTCATAAGTCCGTATCCTATAAAAACAGCATTATATGCTATCGTATAATCAAAATGAGTTGACAGGTTTTTTATCGCTACGCCCGATATTGATTGGAAAATCACACCACCTAAACCTGCTCCAACGCTTGCAATTCCCCATACTGAAGCAGTAGCGCTTTTAGGTACTACATCCGCTGGAAATGCCATTGTATTAGCTGTATATGCAGCATACCCAAAACCTGCAATAGCCAGGATAATTAGTGCACCTGTAGGGCCATTTATAACGAAAGGTCCCGATAACAGGGATAATGCCATTATTAACCCAAAAATACCAACAGAGATTTTTCGTGCTTTATGGATTTCAATTCCTTTTTTTATTATAAATTGAGTGAACAGGCCACCTAAAATATTTCCAAAATCGGCAACAATAAACGGGAACATAGCAAACCATCCTATCTTAGCCAGATTCCATCCATATACATCAGCAAGATATCTGCCGATCCAAAAAGTAATGAAATACCAAACCGGATCCATGAAAACCTTTGATAAAGTAAGACCAGAAACAAATCTATTCTTTATTAACTTTAGAGGAGGAATAATTCGCGCTTTGGCCTCTTTGACAACCTTTTTGGGTGTATAATAAGTAAACCAGAATAAGGCCAGCCATAAATAACCTAATACCCCAATAACCACAAATGTTATTTGCCAGCCATAGGTAATACCCAGCCAGGCAATTAAAGGAGGCGCAACCACTGCGCCAACTGCAGCTCCACTGTTAAAGATACCTGAGGCAGTTGAACGTTCATTGGGCGGAAACCATTCTGATGTAAGCTTTATTGCAGCAGGCCAGTTTCCTGCTTCGCCAATACCTAATAAAAACCGGAAGAATCCAAATTGGAAAGGAGTCATTGCCAGAGCATGTAGTATACCTGCTGTTGTCCAGAACGCCATACTTAATGAATAGCCAATACGTGTACCCAGTTTATCAATAACAAAACCTGAAAAGGCATTGGAAACCATATAAGCTATAAAGAACGCCGCAGCTATATAACCAAACGCATCATCAGGTATCAAATCGTGTAATGGCCCTTTGGCTGTCAGATAATTAAATGATAACCTGTGCAAATAATTTAATACAGTTGCAACAAAGGCAAAAGATATCATTACCCAGCGCATTCTTAGGGGTCTGTTTTGTCCTAATAAGTCTGCATTTTCCAATTTTATTCTCCTGATCTTTTGTTAACAAAAATATTCATTATAAATAATTATAATCTCCCGTCAAAGTCAACACGGCCGTACTCAGGCATCAGTGGAAATTTTATAGCTTTCCCGTCTCTTTGTGAGCGGTATATTGCAGTAAAAATCTCTACGGTCACCCGTCCTTCTTCTCCTGTCATCATTGGTTTTCTTCCGGCAATCAATGCTTCAATAAAATCTTCAATCTGCAACCTATGATAGTATTCGATGGGATTAACACTATTGAAAAAATCAGAATCTTCTTTTATCCAATCTTTGAGTTTATTTTCTTCACCCGGAACCGACCATAAGTCATTTACCGGAGGCTCCAAAATACTTGTCATACCGGCTATAAACATGGCACCACCATCAGTTTGAACACCTACCGAAGCACCGTTATCTCCATGTATATGAACTTTGCCGTAAATACCGGGTTTCTGGGAATTACTCACAACAATATTTCCTACCCCCCCATTTTTAAACTTCAGGATTGCCAGTGCAGTATCTTCGACTTCAATATATGGATGGTTCAGGTTTTTCCAGATACCATAAATTTCTTCAATTTCGCTACCCATGAACCATTGTAATAAATCCAATTGATGCGGGG
>JADGPY010000440.1 GCA_017882205.1 Chitinophagaceae bacterium | reverse complement strand
TTTGAAAACGCTGGCCTGAATCTTTTTTATCTATTAAAAAATGTTTGCGGTACCAACCAATACTTGTCTCAGGAAAAAGGCCACCAACAGGCTTATAGCCGTGTGCCATTACATCAAAATTAGGTGAGTTTACAAACGGAAGTTCCACTACCCAATCGTGTGGAAGATTCAAACTTCTCCAGGATGTATCATTGAATTTATTGTCAATTGCGCTTCCTTCTGCTTTACCTGTTTTAGAAAAAATGTTGGTAATAGAATAGTTGAAATCTTTTGAAGCATCGGATGCGTTACCCAAATGGAATTTCCAATCTTCATCAAAATTAATATGCCGGTTTAAAAAACTATTTTGAGCATTACAAAACTTATTACAACAAAATAATAGAATTGAAAATAATAATGGAAGAAAAATCTTTTTCATACAAGCGACATTTATTTGGAGTAATTATTCTAAAATAAATGTAGTTGAAATTATTTAAACGCATCTAATGCAATTGTAGGTCTACCTGAATTGTCAAAAGCTCCTAATGAATAGCCTTGCCAGCTATTAAATGCTTCAGGTTCCCAATAAAAAACACCTAACCCTTTTCCATTAGCTACAGATTTTGTTTTGGAAATTATATCTATGATAAATGATTTACAAGCGACAGAATCTGTCCAGCTCATACCAACTTCACAGATCATAACAGGTTTATTATATCTTGTTACCATGTCATTCATATTAGTGAGGCTTTGTATATTAAAATTGCTCCAGTTAGCTGCAGAGGGATAGAGAGACATGCCGATAATATCCCATTTAGCGCCATTATTTTTTAGCCCATCAAACATCCAACGGAACAAACTATTATCATATCCATTTGAAATATGGACAATAACTTTTGAGCTATCACTTACTGATTTTACTGCATTATAACCTGCATTTATAAGCAAAGCAAAGTTGGCCATATTGGTAGAGGCCTGTCCTTCGGGCCATAACATACCATCATTGGTTTCATTACCAACCTGCACCCAATCAGGAAATATATTATTTGCTTTTAAAGCGTTCATAACGCTTACAGTATAGTCATGTACCGAAGTTTGCAGTGCGACGATACCTTCTGCAGCCCATGCAGCAGGTTTTGTTTGATGACCCGGATCTGCCCATGTATCGCTGTAATGAAAATCAAGCATAATTTTCATTCCTGCATTTTTTGCCCGGATAGCTTTTGCGACAACATCTGCGGTATTATTATAACCGTCTGCAGGATTGACCCATGCACGTAACCTGATACTATTGATACCTTCGTCTTTTAAAATTTGAAACAAATCTTTTTGTCCACCGGTTTTATCATAAAATTTTATTCCCTGCGATTCCATTTGAGTAACCCAGCTTATATCTGCGCCTTTGGCAAAAAAAGTGTTAGTAACAGGTATTGTGTCTACATGAGGTATTGTATCTATTTTAGGTGGAGTGGTATTTGTTGAATTTTTTTTACAATAAAAACTGCTGCTTATTCCTACAAAAAATACAAAAATGAGAAATATTTTCATAGATGAAATTTAAGAAATTAATGAAAGAACATCCTAAATAATTATACAGTTTTTCGCGATGGAGTAAAATTTAAAAAAGGTTGCCTTTGAAAGACAACCTTTAAAAAAAATATGTAACCCAAAATTATCAGAAGTGTTACTGTACTGTGTAAGTATTGCTGATAAAATTTACATCTATTGTATAAGTGCCACTGGCAGCCGGTGCCGGGGTATTAGACCCAGGTACTGCATTATCATAAAGTAATGCTCCTCCTGTTGCACTGATACCACCGAATTTATGGGTCCAGTCACCGTTCAGAGGTAAAAATAAATACGATTTCCCTGTTATTAAGGGCAACGTTATTTTAAATTCGGCATTGCTTATCTGGGTAAATTGCTGGCTGGGAACTGGAACGGGGTTGTTCCATCCACCGGCAGTAGCGTCACCCACGATATACAGATTAGCAGGGAGAGGCACACCATTATATGGCGTGACAGTATAGGAATTTGTTGCAAAATTTACGATAATTTCATAAAGTCCGGTTGTGGAAGGCGCCGGTGTATTAGATCCGGGCACTGCATTATCAGCTAAGAGTGCACCACCTCCGGCTGTTGTGCCATCAGTTGCTCCACCATATTTGTGACCCCAATCACCATTTAATGGTAGGAATAAATAACCCTTCGTCGAAGTGAGGGTTGTAATAATCCCAAAAGAAACGGCATCTATCTGTGTAAACTGCTGCGATGGTGTTGGAACAGGGTTATTCCAGCCTCCCGCAGTTGCATCGCCAACAATATAAAGATTAGGAGGAACGGGAACAGCTGTTACAGTATAGGTATTTGTCTGGAAGTTTACAACTATTTGGTACACTCCTGATATAGCAGGCGCAGGGGTATTTGAACCGGGCACATCATTATCCTTCAATAATGTACCTCCCGTAGCACTGGCACCACCATATTTGTGGCCCCAGTCACCATTTAATGGAAGCAACAAATAACTTTTTCCCGAAGTAAGGCCTATATTAATAGTAAACGAAAATGCATCTTTCTTTGTAAACTGTTGAGATGG
>JADGPY010000439.1 GCA_017882205.1 Chitinophagaceae bacterium | reverse complement strand
TCGTTTGTATAAATACTCAAGACTTATGAAAAAAATTATTGTTGTAATAGTTTTTATTTTTTCTCTCTTCCCTATTTGTTTTTGCCAACTGTCCTATAATATATACCCAACCAACTGGTGGGTTGGATTTAAAAATCCAAAACTGCAGTTAATGATCCATGCTAATGATATTGGAAAAGAGGTAAAAAATGTTACCATTACCTACCCAGGGGTTAAAGTTGAAAAAGTAAACTATGTTGAGAACGCTAATTATATTTTCGTAGATCTTAGTATTTCATCCACTGCAAGACCTGGAATGTTCAAGATAAGATGCGGTAGAATAAACCTTCCTGAACAGGATTTTCCTTATGAACTAAAGGCAAGAAATAAAGAAGACGGCAAAACAAGGATACAAGGAGTTACTTCTTCTGATATGATCTATTTTATTATGCCTGATCGGTTTTCAAATGGTGACCCATTAAATGATAAAATCCCAGGAATGTTGGAAGTAACCACAAGCAGGGACTCTTTAAAAGGTAGGCATGGAGGCGATCTGCAAGGAATTCAGCAACACTTAGATTATATTAAAGACTTGGGTGCCACTACTTTATGGCTTACACCTGTTATTGTGAATGATATGCCAAGGGCTTCTTATCATGGATATGCGTTTACTGATCATTATACAATTGATCCAAGATTTGGTGGAGAAAAAGCATACCATTCATTAATCGAAGCTGCTCATACCAAAGGGTTGAAGATCATCCAGGATGCAGTGTATAATCATGTAGGATTGCATCATGTTATAGTGACAGATCTTCCAATGAAAGACTGGTTGAACCAATGGGATAATTACCAAAATACCTCGTTCAAAGATCAGACATTAATGGATCCATATGCTTCAAGAGTAGATAAAAAGATAATGACAGATGGTTGGTTCGAGCCTAACATGCCAGACCTCAACCAGAAGAATCCATTTGTTGCCAACTACCTTATTCAACATGCACTATGGACAACTGAGAATTTTGGAATAGATGGTTGGCGTATAGATACTTATGCTTATTGTGACCGGGATTTTATGAACCGGTGTAACCAGGCATTACTGGATGAATATCCCCAGATAGGCATCTTTGCTGAAACATGGGTTCATGGTGTATTAAACCAGAGCTTTTTTACAAAGAACATTTATGAAATGCCTTATAAATCTAATCTTCCCGGTGTTACTGATTTCCAGGTACATTTTGCCATCGATGATGCTTTAAGCCAGAATTATGGATGGCTTGAGGGATTCTCAGCCCTTTATTCAACACTTTCAAGTGATTACGTTTACCAGGATCCTTATAAAAATTGTATTTTTCTTGATAATCATGATATGAATCGATTCTTTTCCACCATTGGGAAAGACATTAGAAAGTATAAAATGGGAATTAACTGGTTATTCACTTTGAGAGGAATCCCGGAATTGTATTATGGTACTGAAATCCTGATGTCTGGATTTACAAGTCCAACTGATGCATTGGTAAGACAGGATTTCCCTGGTGGATGGCCTGATGATAAGGAGAATAAATTTATTGCATCCGGCAGAACGAAAGAAGAAAATGAAGCATTTGATTACGTTAGGACCTTAGCTAATTTCAGAAAGAATTCTCCTGCGTTAAAGACGGGAAAGTTGATGCAGTTTGTGCCCTTTGATGGAAGGTATGTATACTTCAGGTATAATAACAATGAAACCATCATGGTTGCTTCAAATTCAAACGATAAAAAAGTTACCATCAAAGTTGATCGATTTAAAGAACGGACAAATGGATATTCCCGGATGAGGAATATTATTAGTGGTGAAATTACTTCGGTTTCAGACTTTGTTTTGGACGCGAAGGGGAGTGGTGTATTCGAACTACTGAAATAGGCAAAGAAACCCATTCCACCACCGGGTATTTGCCCCTCTATAGATATAATTAATAGTTAATTCTATACCTGAACAAGCAAATGCTTAGCTATCGGTAAAATAAACCTGCGCCTTCCAACGTTAGGTGCTGTAATATTAAAGTAACTTTGCAAACAAATTTTCACTCCTTGCCTATGCTGAAAAACACAATTCTTTCGATCGTTGTTTTATTCCTGGTAAATAACGCTTTTGGCCAATCTGATAGCGCACAATTTTACTTCAAAAAAGGTATGGATGAAAAAACTGCAAGAAGATACCTTGTAGCATCAGGATATTTTGATAAGTCAATCAAATTTGATCCTAAAAATCTTCAATCCTATATCCAAAATGGGGTGGTCGATCTCGAAATGAGAAAGATTGATGCTGCCCAGGGAAATTTCACTAAAGCGTATTCATTAGAACCTACTAATCCTGTTGTTGTGCAGGAATTGACTTCATTATACTTCAATAATCGTCAATTCCAGAAAGCCATAGACCTTGCACAAAAGTGCACTTCTTGTCCAGATGCTGACCGGATTATAGCTATGAGTTATTATAACCTGGAAGATTATGGAAAAGCTATACCGGGTCTTCAAAAAGCTCTGGCAAAGAAACCTGATGATGCTGAAGCAGCATATACCCTGGGAAGAAGTTATCTTGAAATTGAGGATTATAAAAGAGCCATACAAGCATATCAAAAGGCTGTTTCGTTAGATGCTGCCAAAAGCGTTTGGATGTACGAATTGGGACTTATTTATTACACCAATAATGACTTTCCAAATGCCCTGAAATATTTTAAAATGGCAGAATTGGCCGGATATATTAAATCCAACGATTTTTATGAAAATATAGGGTTTGCATATCTTAATACAGGTGATGTGGAAAATGGCATGAAAAACCTACAAACGGTATTATCCCGGAAGCCAAAAGATAAAGAGTTACTTACAGATATTGCGCAAGCAATGTACTCCTCCAGGAAATATGATGATGCATTGGTCTATTATCAAAAGCTTTTGGAAATAAACCCAAAAGATGCAAATACATTGTACATGGCTGGAATTACCTTCCAGAAAAAAGGACAAAAAGATCGTGGCCAATCAATGTGCGATGAGGCAATAAAATTGGACCCATCCCTTGCTAAGAACAGGCAGAAGAAAGGGGAGAGCTTTGGCTTGTAAGCGGCAGAAGGAAACACGCGGTCTTTTATTTTAAAATTGTATTTGCTATTTTTTCTTCATTACTAAAGCCGTTCTGTTTGTCAGGTATATACTTACATGTTGATCTTCATCTGTCGGGTAATCAATAGAATCATCCACCCGGTCAAATCCACCGAATTCTTTTTTGTCTGAATTAAGTATAATCCTGTACGTTCCTTTTTCAGGGACCCAAAATCTATAACCAAAAATGGAATTACCGGGGCTGAAATTGAAAATAAAAAGCAGGTTGTTTTTCTCAAACACGATCACTTTGGTATTGGGATCTATATTGATCCTTTTTGTATTCTCTGCAGCAAGTATCTTATTTTCTTTTATCGTATGAATCATGGCTTTGTCCCAATCGGACAGGTAATGATACTTCAGATCCATATTATCCACTAACGACCATTGTCTGCGAGCAT
>JADGPY010000438.1 GCA_017882205.1 Chitinophagaceae bacterium | reverse complement strand
GGACATTATATGGTGCTGCAATATCAGATAAAGGGATGGCATTGTTTCCCGAAAAAGTAAATGGGAAATATGTAATGATCTCAAGGCAGGGCGGGGAGAAAATTAATATCATGTATTCTGATGACCTATATATATGGAATGAATTTCAAACTTTAATGGAGCCGTTATATACATGGGAATTAGTTCAGTTAGGCAATTGCGGTTCGCCTGTAAAAACTGATAAAGGCTGGTTGTTGCTTACACATGGTGTGGGTGCTATGCGTACTTATGTTATCAGCGCTATACTTCTTGATTTAAATGACCCTTCAATTATTATTGGCAGGCTCGATAAACCTTTAATAGTAGCTAATGAATCTGAAAGAGAAGGATATGTTCCTAACGTCGTGTACACCTGCGGGTTATTACTCCATGGAGATCTGTTATTTATACCTTATGCCGTATCTGATTCTGCAACCGGTTTTGTAACAATTGAACTACCCGAAATTTTAAACGAACTCATTTCAAAATAAATAACCATGAAAAAAAGTATAAGATTTTCACTCTGCTTCTCCGCTATTATTTGCATGGCGGTCACTTGCAAAAAACAGAGTTCAGGCACTCCGGTAATTCCCCCTAAAGACACTTCATTGGTTAATTTGAGTCATTTGAATTACCTGTATGTTCCGGTTACTTTCACTGATGGAACAAATGCTGCCGGTGTTTGGATTTATGCTGATGCTCCGAATTATAATTTGACGCCTGCATCTGGTGAAGGGTATACCTGTGTGGACGATGTATCACGTGCCGCATTAGTGTATTTGCGAAACAGTAAATTTTCTTCTGATACGATCATCCAGTCTAAAGCATTTAAGCTGATAAACTTTTTGCTGGAAATGCAATCTTCCAATGGATACTTTTATAATTTCCTTTTAACAGGTAATCAAATAAATACAAATGGTGCTACGAGTATAAATAATCCTGAATGGTGGTCATGGCGTGCATTACAAGCACTTACAGAAGGCTTTCCATTAGTTAAACCAAAGAATGCGCAGTTAGCTGGTAAAATGGATGATGCAGTAAACAAATTAGTTGCAGTCATAAAAACTGATCTTGTTAATCTGCCTCAAACTACAAAAATTGTAAGTGGCATAACAGTTCCCCAATGGCTGCCTGCAGGCAGTGGAACGGATCAGTCAGCGCTGTTGATTCTTGGCCTGATACCTTATTGCACAAGTACCAATGATGCAATAATGACCGGCTACGTGAAGAAACTTGCTGATGGAATTGTGCTTATGCAACAGGGAGATGCAACTCATTTTCCCTATGGCGCCTTTCTTAGCTGGGAAAATACATGGCATGCCTATGGTAACGACCAGGCATACTCGCTTTTAAAAGCAGGCACCTTCTTAAATGATACAAAATATACTTCAGCGGGCTTGTCTGAAGTAGATAATTTTTACCCGTGGTTGTTGCAAAATGGATTTAAAGCTTCTTTTGTTGTAGCAAATAATGGAAGCGGTGTACAACTTAGCAGCGAGCTGAGTTATGACCAGATTGCTTATGGAATAAGACCTATGGTTTTTGCTGCAATTGAAGCTTACAAGGTAACAGGACTTGCTAAATATGCTGATTTAGCAGGACATCTTTCTGCATGGTTTCTTGGAGCTAACGATGCCAGTCAAAATATGTATTCAGTAACTACGGGCCGTGGTTATGATGGTTTATCTTCAACAACAAATATTAATGTTAATTCCGGTGCCGAATCAACAATTGAAGCATTGTTAACTATAGAAAGAGTAGAAAGTAATCCCGCAGTGAAGACCGCTTTAAATAAGTATAAAAAATGAGACAGTTATTTGTAAAAGAAGAAAGTTAGGTTAATACAATAATAATAATAATAAGAGAATTAGAATAAGATGAAAGAGGAATTAACAGAAAGAATTTTTAGAAACAATGTTTAGATAACAGTGAGAACGGATGAAAAAAATAATGAGTTTTTAGCTCCGAAGGCGCAACCTGTTTATAGAAATAATAAAATGAAGTATTTGGCTCCGTTGGAGCCACCTATATAAAATATTTAAATATATATATGGCCAATACATTTTCTCAAATTTATTTGCAATTTGTTTTTGCCGTAAAGCACCGGCAATCGTTAATAGCAAGAGAATACAAAGAAGAATTGCATAAATATGTTAAGGGTTTAGTTCAAAATCGTAAAGCAAAAATGTTAGCTGTTCATTGTATGCCCGATCATATTCATCTCTTTGTTGGGCTTAAACCGGTTGTATTGATTTCAGATTTTGTAAAAGAAATAAAAGTAGAGAGCAATGAATTTATAAATAATAAAAATTGGATCAAAGGTAAATTTAGTTGGCAGGAAGGCTATGGAGTATTTTCTTATTCGCATTCTCATATTGATGCGGTTGTGAAATATGTTTTAAACCAGGAAAAACATCATCAGAAAAAAACATTTAAGCAGGAATATCATCAGCTATTGGAAAAATTTGAAATCCCCTTTGAAGAAAAATATTTATTTGATTTTATCGAATGATGTTGAAATGGAGGCTCCTGACGGAGCCACGATTTCGTTGTATATTTTTCTTCTATAAACAGGAAGCTCTTACGGAGCAAAGGGTGGGATATAGAATTGTTATTGATAATTTCATTTGATTTTTTCTTTATCTAAACGATGGTAGTACGAAGTGAGATTGGTGCTTTTCAAAAAAAATTGGAGAAACGGCTCCTTAGGAGCTACCTGTTTATAGGCCCCGCAGGAGCCACCACAAATAAAACATGAATAATAATTTTATAAAATCTGATCATTTAATATTTTCTCCGGGTGATGTTGACCTTTCTCAATCTCCTTTGAGAAACGGATTGAAAGAAGGCACTTATGTGCTGGGCGCTTTTAATCCCGGACTTTGCCGTTTACCAAATGGTAACCTGATGATGATGGTGAGGGTT